>JAKAWF010000110.1 GCA_021817025.1 bacterium | reverse complement strand
GTGCCCTTCTGCCGAGCACCACGGCCGCGGCCGTGTGCCCGGATACCTGGTGATGCTGGGCCAAGAGGGGAGTCAGCCGGTGCTGCCTGCCCCAGATTGAGGTGTAAGCGGCGGGGATGCCGACAACCGCTATGCCCCGCCGGGATGCCCCAGCCACCAGCCGGTCCCTGAACTTGGCGGTCAGCATCCCCGAGACCATCTTGCGCAACCAGTGCCTCGAGCCGTAGCGCTCCCGCCCGACGAAGCGGATCTCCGAGAAGCCCGAGTCCTCGATGGTGATGCACCTGGTGCCGCTCACCTCGGCTGGGTCCAGCAGCTGGGTGATCGCCTGGAGCAGGTGCCCGACCCCCACAGACAAGATGCGCCCTGGGGGCTTCGGCTCCCGCATGCCCCCATTAGCGGTGGCGCTGGCCGAAGCCTTGACGCCGGGGCGACCCGATCCTTCACACCATGAATGTCCCGCCAGCAGTCGTCTCAGTGCGCCCTCAACAGAAGTCGCCCATAGCCTGGCCCACCAGTCCCACTCGCCAACCTCTTCCCGGTTCACTCAACTGCCCTTATGGGCACCACCGCACACTTCTCCGCCAGCTGCTGCCAACCCCCGCCACCAACGCAACTGACGTCGTGCTTGGCCCCGGCCTCAACGGAGGGAGTGTCCTGAGCGCGATCCTCTTCGGCGAGTAGACGCCCTGGCACTCCCGTCTTGGCCGCTGCCTTCGCGGCTGCTCCTCGGCGGCGGAGGCGTCGTCACCGAAGGCGCCCTGAGCGGCAATGGGCGCGGGACGGAGCCTTACCCGAGTGGGCGGGCGGGCGGAACATCTGTGCCCGAGTCACCTCCTCCCAAAGACCCGGACGTGCCCTTCCACATTGGCGACTCGGTGAAGGTGCAGACGGTGCCACTGGTACCGGCGGGCAAGAACAAGGCATTCCCGCTAGTATGACCTGGAGCAAGGTTTCCTGGTGCCCCCGAGCCTGGATGACGGGCTACCACGCAACCGCGCGGCGCGGTTCATCTTGGACGCCGTCTACGATTTGCTGTGCCTGAACGGTCTGTACGCGAGCTACAAGGAAGACCCGGGGCATTGGATCGGCCAGTCGCCAGGCCATCCCTCCTCCGCCGGCGCCGCGCCACAGCTCCCGCCCCACCTGCCGGACATGGCCCACGGTGAAGCTCCGTAGGAAGGTTCCCCGTGGCGGAGAGAGCCAGTACCGCATAACCCAGCACCTGCCGGGTAGCCGCAGCCCAGAGCACGCTGCTGTCGTCGATACGATCCCCACAGGCCAGCACCGAATTGACTGGATACGCTGCCTTGCGGCCGACATTGAGCCGACCCGGCGCTTCACCCAGCTCAACGCTCTCCTCGAACACCTCCCTCGGCACCAGGTGCTGGGCCAGAGTGGCAGGTCTGAGGAGTCCGGCATTGGCCACCAGACGGGGATCCTCGAAGGTTGCGCCCAGACGATCCACAGCGTGGGGTGATGCCTGCACCGAAAAGGTGCTCGTTGGCAGGGCCGATTGGCGGCCTGGTAGCACCGACTATCCCGGCATTGAGTGCGTTGTCTTCGTGTACACCCGTCTCAAAGCCATGTCCTAGTCGTTAGATCCAGGCTGAGGTGACCGAGCATCGCCCTGCTCCGCCGTTGCCAACAGCGGCGTTTCGAAGAGGACTTCAAGACCACGACGGCGCGTGGCAGAGAACGGGCCTTCGCTGCTGTCGGCTGCTCTTGCATCAAGCCCCGGGCCCGAGGACGGGACTTGAGGAGTCCCCCGTGGGCCGGAGCCACCACGGAGAGCTCCACCCTGCTGTAGCTCGGCTTGAGCGCCAAGCCTCATCAAGCAGCGTGCCTGGCGAGCAGAGACGCCAACGAGCACCCATTTAGGGTCGGCGGCCCCGAACATTACCGCGCGCCATCGACGAGCATTGGCTCTGTCGCGAGCGGTCGCCGTTCGCGCTTACCGCCCAGCTCCGTTCATCGGCCGCTCCTGCTGTGACTGCTGCCGGCCCTCCCACCACCGGACCCAGCAACCAGGGTGCTGTGCGTCCCGCCATGGCCCAGGCTTGGCGAACTCCCGGAACTGACAGCGCCTCGACCCGAACCTGGAGTACTGCCGGATACGGCATGGCTGCGACCCAGACCCGCAGAACTGCCAGCCTTGGCACGGCCGCGACTCGCTCCTGGAGTACTGCTGGATACGGCATGGCTGCGACCCAGACCCGGGGAACTGCCAGCCTTGCCACGACCGCGGCTCGCTTCTGGAGTACTGCCGGCTACGCCACGGCCACGACCCAGACCCGGGGAACTGCTGGACCCGCCGTGGCTGCGACCAGGACCCGGAGTGCTGCTCGGCCCGCCGTGGCTGCGGCTCAGGCCAGGGGAACCGGCCGCCATGGGGACGCGGACGTAGGTTCCCAGCCGTCCATGGGCCGTCGTGTCCCGACCTCCACCGGGGGTCGCGCCGGTCATGTTGGTCGCCACGCGCGAGACACTGGGCTGTCTTGGGCCACCAGCTGTCCCGCAGGAACGATGGGCGTTGCAGGAGCTGGCTGCGTGTCCAAAAAACCCTGGCAGAGAAGGGTCTACGGCATGCACCGCGGCGGCGGCGGTGGCAGTGGCCAGGCCCGCCGCGCAAAGCACCCCTAAGAACCCCGCTCTGACGGCTGGCCGGTTCGCGCGAAACCAGCTGCTGGTACGCGGTCGGCGGAGCGCCTGCTGACGATACCGCGGCGGTGGGACAGCCGTGTCTGGGGGGGGGAGTACCGCTGGGAGCTCTCGCCGCAACCATGTGTCGAAATCGTCAGGCATGAAGTCTCCCCTTGGTGGCGGAGCCAACCTTCAGGGTTTTCGCATTTGCGGCAGGCTGCTCCTCCGATCGGCTCTGGATCGAAGCCCCTGAAGATGCTCCCCCCAGACGGGCGGCCAAGTTCCGCTTGGCAGAGGCGAGTCGCGAGGCCACAGTGCGCTCCGGGATTCCGATGGCCACCGCGATCTCGCGGTTGGTATACCCATGCAAGTGGCGGAGCACAATCACGGCCGCCTGCCGGGGCGGCAGGGAACGCAGGGCTCCAAGCAGGTCCATATCCTCGACCCTGGCAGCGGCGTCCTCGATCGCCTCGCGTTGTCCGAAACGTCGGATGGTCTCCTTGACCTGTCGAAGCTCAGAGCGCCGACGCTCGGTCACGGCGACGTTCACCGCGATTCGCTGCAGCCACACCGGTGCGGGGGCCTCCGGCCGGAATCTGGGCCAGGCCGCGTAGGCCCGCTCAAAGGTCTCTTGGGCGCAGTCCTCTGCGGCCACGCCGGTGCCCACGATGGCAGCTACAGTCTGCAGAACCTTGGAATAGTTGTCCCGGTAAAGCCGATCGAAATCGGAGTCGGACCCGGGCCTGTAGGTGGAGAACATCACTCCGGGTCATTCTGCACCATCACCCACCTGCGCGCCCCCCTCAAGGTGGTGTACGCCTGTCCCAATTTCGTCATTCTGGGACCCTCCGTGCATCAATTCCAGCCTTCGCACCGCCATGCCCGGACCCGCCGAGCGGGCCCCGCGCCCAGGTTGGTCATCTATCAAGGAGATGGCAGTTTGCGCTGGCCGCGAACCGAAGACCCCTGCATGACTTTTTCGAGGCTGGTGCGCCCCAGCCTCGAACAATGGCCCAGATCAGGTAACGTGGTAGACCCGTTAGGCGAGGGACGACACGGGGCGACCTACAGCGGCGGCAAGTTCCCACCGGCACCCCCTCCCATGAAAGGCGGGCGGTGGCGTCCCCAACGGCTGTCCGGGGCAACCTTCCGCGTGTAGTTGTGGGCGCAGCCAGCGGTCGCCTCCCAGGTCATGCTGTCGATGGAGCACCGCCTCGCCCAGCTCGCGCTGCGACCGGTCGCGCCGCCCACCGGGACCGGGTCCTCGATGGCATCCGCCGCTGGCCACAGGCGCCAACCGATTGTCGTGAGGGCGCAGTTGTGGAAGATGCGCCACCTCGGGGATGGCGCTCCACAACAACGGCCCCCAGAGCTGCATCGCGAAGACCTGCGCCCAAGCCCCGCAGCGTTCATGGTTGAGCGGCCAGGATGCTGGTGGATTTCAGGTCGACCTGCGCCCCCAGGAGCGGCTCCAGGGGGTGGGCGACGAAGGTGACCTGCACCTTGAATGCCGACGGAGCGGTGAAGCCGCCGATGGCACACAACTCGATCATCGCGTCTCCGGTGCCGCTTATGGGCGCCTGAACCAGAGTCCCGGCCTGCCCGTTCGCGCAGAAGCTGTCGGCACTGGTAGCGCTCCCCTGCTGGCAGAGTCGCCTGCTGTCAACCTGCACGATGTTGGCGGCATGCTGAACCACCGTCGGCATGTAAGTCGGCGCCCCCGACCCGGAAGCGGCCGGAACCCCTGGCTCGCAGCCCCCTACCAGAGGGTTGTGGTAGAACTCGATGATGGCCTGGCGTGCCCCAGACTGGGCCGCGTCGGAGATCGCGCTGGCCTGGAACAGCAGGATGCCGCACGCGATGATCCCGAAGAGGACCGCGAAGAAGATAGGCGCTACCAAAGCGAACTCGACGGTGCTCTGCGCCCGTTGCCTGCCTCTCATCCGGCTACTGGGTGAGAATCGCCGAGCCTTGCACGCCCGGGATATTGAAAGTGCTGCCCGTGATATTGAGGACGGTGTTGCCCTGGGTCTGGAAGACATCGACCGTGGCCAGGCCGTTGATCGTGACTCGGCACCCGGTGCCGTAACCGGGCTGCCCCGCTCCGCAGGTCATGCCGGTCTGGCTATCGATTCCGAAGCCAGCGACGAGCATTCCGCCCGGCAGGAAGGGGATCCCGTTCTGGCTGCCACCTTCTCCCCAGTAGGTCTCATGGGCTGGGTTCTGGCCCCCGATGCAGCTGTCGTTGTAGACGATCCCGCTCAAGGTGATGTTCGCGCTGTCGCCCGGCATGGCGTCGAACCCGAAGTTGGCAGGCGTGGTGGTCCCGCAAGGATTGGACAAGGTGGGCGCGGCCGGAGCCCCCCCGCGGTCCTGCCAGAGCAGGAAGCCCAGCCAGGTACCGGAGTTCGGCGCGGACAGGTTGATCGTCCCATGGCCGCCCATCTCCACCGAGTCGTTGAGCCCCTGCTGGGACACCGAGTTTGGATTCCAGCCAATCGCCTGCTCGGCCGGCGAGTTGACGGCGTTGCAGTTGTCGTTGCTGTTGTTGTTCGGCTGCGGCGGGCAGTTTCCGTTGAAGCCCCCAATCACCGGCTCGCCGTCGCCCTGGTTCTGCACGCCGTTGATCTTGGATGGTGGGTTCTGGGTGAAGAAGAGCACGTTCTGCCCGGTCACCGTGTCAGCGGTGTGGGCCGGCCGAAGCACCACTCCCTGTCGAAAGTCGTAGAGACCGGTGTAGGAGGTTGACCCGCCTGACTGCCCCAACACCTGGCTGCAATTTTCGAAGGTGGCGCTTCCGGTAACCACCACGGTGTAGTTGTAGACACCCGGTTGGTACACGTTGCCTGCCGGCGGGCCCGGGCCATTGAAATACATGACCGGCCGCCCCGGACAGTTGGCATCGGTCGCCTGCGGCTCCGGTAGGTTTGGGTTGTTGGCCAGAGGATCGCTGGTGAATTGGGGGTAGCCGCCTTTCCAGTGGTAGTACTGGATGGTGGTATTGTTCTGGCTGCAGACCGCGCTGTTCCACGGTGCTGGGGGTGGGGTCGAGCCTGGGTTGACACCGGCCGGCGGCGGATTGTTCGAGGCGCTGCCGAAGCACGAATCCCAGGGCGTTTGCACGTAGGACTCGATGTTTCCGCGGTCGGTCATGGTCCCGGACTGTTTGCCATCGATCACGTCCGGGCGGCCCCACTGACCACAGTTGGTGTCGAGACAGCCGTTGGCGTTGTCGAAGATGGTGCCGGTTACGTTGAACTGGCCATCGCCGGCCATCAGAATAGTGTGGGCGCCGTTCTCTGACAGCGACACGATGCTTGTCAGTGGACCACCCTGCACCACGGTGTTGACCGCCGCCGCTCCGGTTACGGTCTTGAGCCGGGTCACCCCCATGATCTGCGCGATGAATGGGGGCCACTGGGGTTGCACGGTGATGTGGATCCCGCACGCTCCCACCGGAACCACGGCGGAAGTGGCGGTCACTGGCACCTCGGCGGGAGGGCTGGAGCCGGGTGCATACAGGGGCATGTACTGGCCGTTCGGGTACTGCTGGTTGGAGAGGTAGTAGGCGGTCCAATGCCTGTTCGGGGCACTGAAGGGCGCCGCCGCCGCCGGAGCGTTGATGTTCACCTCGTCATCGAGCACCTTCACCACCTGGTTGCCGGTCACAGGGGGAGGGTTCAGCGCTCCATCGCAGTTGCTCTGCAAGGCGGTGGCTCCGGCCTGAGCGGCGAAGTCGGCGGCGTTCTGGGCCTGGCGATATTGAAGTAGGCCGAAGCCGCCGTCGATCGCGACTGCCACGGCCATCAGCAGCACCACCAGACTAAGCGCAAACAGCACCGCCACCTGTCCCTGCTGGCGGGGGCGCCCGCCGGTCCAGTGGGAGGCGCCAAGGTTACGATGCGGAGAGATGCTCATTGGGGCGCCGTGGCCTCTGCTTGGATGGTGACGTTTCCGAAAATGGGGACGAAAGGCATGATGGTCTCCCACACTCGGACCTGGACCAGGCTGACCACGCGATTCTCCAGCGGGGCAACTCCCGCTTTCATGTCCACCACCGAGACGCAGCCGGAAGGAACGGCCCCAGAACACTGAATGGACCCCACCCCCCCTTGCTCATTGTTGGCGGCGGTTCGGGCGTCCGTTGTCTGCACACCGATCGAGTCGGGCGGGGTTGCCGCAGCGTCGTGAGCCGCCGCGATGGCTCCGGCTCGAGCCGCCTGGGTGAGGCCGATGTCCGTCATCACCATCTCGCCCCCAGTAGCCGCCAGAGCCAGGATCACGACCGCCACCGGCAACACCACCGCGAACTCGGTGATCGCCTGCCCAGGTTGGCGCCAGCGCGGCCGGATGCGGCCCCATGACGGTGACGGTCCCGGCGTGTGAGAGTGTTTGCCCATGGCTGGACACGGAGCTTAACTGAGTTTGGCCACCAAGTACCCATCATATCCTGTAACGGACGTGTAACAACTTCCTTGGATTCCTAGTGTCAACAGCCAGCCACGAGGGTGCCCGCGAACTCTTCGCCAAAGGACCGCAGCCCCGCATTGGGCCTGTTGCAGCCGCTCGCCGACCTCGCGGGCTCCCGCGAGGTCGGACGAGATGTGCCCTGGTCCGGTGGTGGGACCTAGCGGGACTTTCAGAGATTTGGCGGGCGAAGGGGCTGGATTGAACTCGGCGAAGGGGTAGGCAGGCGTAGTACCTACGGGCCGATGGCGAGAGCGCCGGTGGCCTCGAGGAGGCTCTGCTGGCGAGGGGTTGTCTCGGAGATGACCGCCGCAGTCCGAGGACGGCCTCGACCTCCACCGGCCGCAGGGTAGATCAAGGGGGACTCGGTGACCTCGTCAAGGTCGGCGATCAAGGACTGCGGCTCCCTGGTGTCGGCAACGGCAGCGGCGCGGTGCTGGAGCAGGCGGACCAGCATCAAGCCCAGGACGCAGTAGAGGCCGTGCACTTGGATCTTCTGGTCGGTCCAGTGCCACATCGGTGACCAGGCCACAGCCCGCTCGGCGTGCAGCTGGCGGAAGGCATCCTCAGCCTCACTCTGACCTCGGGCGGCGAGGATGACCCGCTCCGGCTCCCACTCCAAATGGTTGGTGATCCACAGCCGGCGCCCGAAGAGATGGTCGACCAGGTGCGTCACCCGCTCCTCGTCGACTGCGAACTGGAGTTGTGGCCGGTTCTGGGCATCGGCCTCGAGTTTGGTCGTCACCACTTGGCGCAGGTGTTGGGCGGAGATGATGCCATCGATCTCGTGGCGGAGGGTTTCGGGATCTGGGGGCTTGCGGCGGCTGCCCCTCTGCAGCATGGCCTGGAGCTCCGATAGTGCTGCCTGGGCCCTGACCAGGTGCTGGCGAAGACCGGCCAGCTGGCCGCTGGCCAGGGTGGGGCTATGGGTTTGGACCACCAGCCGCTGTCGGCGCAGGATCATCTGCTGACCGGCGCTGTAGCGGATCCCGCTGAGCCTCGGATGTGCTGCCAGTTGAAAGCTCGCCAGGGGCGCCGCCAACAACTCCCGATGCTGGCTTGGCGGCACCGAGGTCACATAGCTGATGCCGCTCTTGTCCACCTGGCGCTGGTTGACCACGGACACATTGCCGGTGTCATAGACCGCGGTCGCCGCGCCCAGCCCCAGCTGCTGGAGGCGCTCCTCCAGCCGCGGCCAGGCCTCGCGGAATATGGTCACATCTGGACTGTTGCCGGCGTACACGTGGTTGAAGAGCGGCATCTCACTGTGCACCGTGGTAGCCAGGGTCAGCCCTACCTGGCGCAGGTCGTAGCGATGAGCCTTGTTATGACCTCGGCGAGGCATCTGGGGCCGGCTGCTGCCACTGTCGATCCAGGTGAAGAAGCTGGTGCATTCGAAGGCCACCACCTCATCGCCCAAGGGCAGTTGGGCCAGTGCCTTTTGGGCCACCTCACCCATGATTGCTCCCGGGGCAGCCTCTGGTACCCGGTCCATCGCCTGCCAGAAGTCCTGGCTGCTCAGCTGGTCGGGGGATATCCCGCAGATGCGGCGCAGGGCCGTTGTTTCGTACCACTCGGCGAAGCCTCGCTTGGAGCGTGGCGACACCACTCGGTTGATGGCGGCCAGGACCAGGTAGGTGCCCACTGAGGGCGCGTGGTTGCCCGGTTGAGGGCAGTGGCGATCGATGGTGGCGACCAGATCCAGATCCCCCGCCAGCCGCCAGAGCGCCGCCACTGCCCCAAAGTGGCGAGTCCTCAGCGTGGTCGGGGTCAGTGCTCCCTGCCGCATGGCCACCAGGTCATCGACCTTGTCCAGGTAGACCTGGTCAACATTGCGGGGCTTGCCATTCACGCGGGCCGAGCGGGCCGCGTAGTAGTAGGCATGGCCGCGGATGAGCTTGCTGACGAGGCGGTAACTCGATTAGGCACGACCATACCACGTACCCCAACCCCATGGCAACAGCCGATACCGGCATCTAGTTCGGATGTGTCTCCCAGGCCGGATCTTATATTAGGGACGACTCATACTCGTCATACCCAACCAGCTCTACTGACTTCCCCAGCGGCCCTCAGCGCCGCCTGAACCGGCGCCTCGCACCCTCAACTTCTGAAAGTCCCGCTAGCCAGTAGACGCCCCGCGCTCGACGCCACTGCCGAAAGACGGGTACCTGGGCCACATGGCCCCATGGGGCCAGCAACACCCGCGTAGGCCCAATGCCAGTAACTTAGGGCGGCGAGAGGATCCCGATGGCCGCCGGAGTCGGCAGGGTGGGCTGGGGCCAGTGGCGGTGCTCTGGGCGCTTGACAGCGAAGCTGGTCATCTTGCGGCGCACGACGCGGGGATTGGCGCGCAGGCGGCGCCGGGGCAGCAGTTCTTCGAGGATCTCCTGGGTGGCATGGAGGATAGCCGCGGCGAGGCTGACCTTGTCGCCCACGGAGCGGCGACTGCTGCGGCGTGCGGCGCGCAGGGTACGGGTGAAACTCACCCGGTCAGGGTCGATGTCGCTGTCGTGAGCGGCCTGGCAGAGCAGGGCTCGAATCGCGTAGTGGACGCAGAGCATGCCCCACGCCTCCTGGTAGACCCCATCGGAGGTCTTGG
>JAKAWF010000109.1 GCA_021817025.1 bacterium | reverse complement strand
GTGAGCTACTCCTCCGGCATCTGCCGAGGCTCAGCCCTTGGGAGCTCTTCCCTCGGCGCTGGCACCTTGAGAATCCCAAGAACCCGTCCCTCCAGAAGAGCCGCACCCATTTCCGAAAGCACGGGTTGTAGATCTCCGGACCAAGCCGAGCCACGGGTATCGTGCCATACACGTGGTTCCGATGATCGATGGGTACCGGGTGGAGGTGCAGGTCAGAACGAACCTCCAACACTGGTGGGCAGAGCTATCGGAAACGCTCGCCCTCGGCCATGGGGCGCCGGAACTCAAGTACGGCGGCGACGTTCCCGAGCACCCCGGAACCCTCGGTCGGCTGGCTCTGCTCAGCGACCTGATAGCTGCATTTGAAGAGTCTCCGGACGACCTCACTCCCATGTCACGATTGGCCACCGCGCTCGGGATCGGTCTGGTCGGGTATACCATGGTGAGCGAAGTGAAGAGGCAACAGCCATGAGCCTGTTCTTGATCGTCTACGATCGGGAGGCGGGACGGTTGGTCGACCTGCACCAGTTCAGTCCGTCTCAACGTGAGGCCGCCGTGAAGGCTAGGCTCGACCTGGAGTTAGGAGCGTCTCCGAGCACGGAGGTAGTGATCCTGGAGGCCGAGTCCGAAAGTCAGCTTCGCACTACCCACGCTCGGTACTTCGGGGACGAGGCTGTAGACGCCTTGGCCAGCGAGGAGAAGTCCAGGCTGATTCCTCAGCGTGCCTAGTCGGGCGAGCTGGTTGCGCCGCCGGAGTTGAAGAGCCGGCGGAGGTTCTGACATCAAGCGCAGGGGGGCGGCCCCATGATCAGATGCAAGCCCAGTCACCGAGCTGGCGAACTCGGAGAGTCCCACCCCGCCTGCGCGACGGCTTGTGGCCACCGACCCGAACCTTCCCAGCTTCCATGGACGGCGCCTCAGCGACGGCAACCGTGACGGCAACCGTGACGGCAACCTGAACGTATCCAGCCGGACAGAGGCAGCCGGTGGCGGACCCACGAGTTCCGATTCGCGATCAGGGTGAACGTCGGTGGACGCCTGCGAACATCAGTGTGAGAGCTTGAAAACCGCTGAGGCGGCAACGCTTCCGGGGGTTCGACTCCCTCTCCCTCCGCTCCCCGTCCCTCCGCCATTTTGATCTCAAGTTGGCCTATCAGAGAGGGTGGCACGGCCCGGGCCTGCGGGAGCCTGACGGCAAGATGACAGCAATTCATTGCAGGCGCCCCGGACGACACCCTCCAGAATGTCGGCAGCCTCACGACGCATGGGCTCGGTCGAGTGGGAGTAGAGGTCCAGGGTGATCGCGACAGTCGAGTGCCCCAGCATGTCGGCCGCGACCATGGGATGGACGCCGTGCCGAAGCATCGGGGTAGCGGCAGGGTGGCTCAGATCAGGGTTGTGCCAACATCGGCACAATCACGAAACCCGGGCTGGCGCGGATCCGGTCGGGCCATCCTCCCCGCCAACTTCCCTTGGGTCCCGCTCTCCGAGCGACGGTTCGGCCACACCCTGCGCCCGTTCGATGACCGGCGGAGGGAGTGTGCGGGGCTTGGCGAGGCCGAGGCGATGAGTCCTTCCGATGCGCTCGGCGAGCTCATTGTCCAGGCCACCGAGAGCGGCGAACCGCGGCCACTCGGCGACGGCCTCGGCCACGCTGTCGAGGATCCGGTCGGCGCGGCCTCGCGGAAGGGACACCGTGCGTCCACACGATCGAAAGTCCTCTCGAGTAAACCCGTCCCGCTTCCCGTTCACGGACATCTGATGCCTCCGGGTCCAGGGACTGGAGGGGTTGTAGGAGTACGTGAGATCGAACGCGGGCGCCAACTCCCACCGGCCGTCGCGGTGCATCAGGAAGGCGATGTTCTTCACGTGGTCATCCTGGTTGCGTGCCAGGACGTTGAACACCATTCGGCGGAACTGCTGCTCCACGGCCTCCTGGCCGAGGCCCAGGTGGCGGATGGCCGCGAACGCTTGCTCGTACGAGTAGACCTCTGGCTGGTTGAAGTCGTGGTGCCCCAGCGCGGCGAGAGACTGCATGTGGATCTTGCCGTTCGCGCCCTGGCGATCGAAGCGTCTGGTGATGAAGTGGTGGCGGCCACCTTCCTCAAGCAGCTGGCATTCGCTCATTCGGATCCCGGCCGCCGCGGCCATCTGCGCGTAGGCAAACTCGATGGCGCAGTACGGCTGCGAGTCGGCGAGGTCACGGCCCTGGCTGCCGCTGACACCGTCGAACTTCAGGATCCAGTGCTCAAAGCCGGGGTCGGTCGCCACCTGGCCCGACCGTACCTCGTGCGTGGTCGGGTTGTAGGCGATTACGGCCTTGGCCCGGGCGCCGCCGGCTGAGGACCCGACGAGGAGGAGAGCTTGTACGGCATGGCTGCGGGTCGGCTCGGACATTGGCACCGCCAGGGCCCCGTGGCTTGTCAGTATCACCGAGGCGAGTTCCACCAAGAGGTCGACCTGCAGACGCTCGCTGTGAGACGCCCGAGGGCCCAGGGACGGTGAGAACTCCAGCGCTCCCATTCCTCGTGCCCCGACGTAGCAGAGCCGTTCAACCGCATTGAAGCTCTCAGGGACTCGTCCCTGAGCCTCCAGCCAGGCGTCGATCACGCGATGTCCGAAACGGTCGGGAAGAGAGTCGGCCAGGAGGCCAGGCAGCCCCCGGAACGTTGGCAAGGACAATGAAGGGAACGCGTACGGCTCGGGACGGAGTGGCATCACGAGAGGGGACACCTGAATGCCGCTGCGCGCGAAGTCGGGGTGGTACTGGAAACGGGCGATGTCGCCGCCGTCCTCAAGGCTCACGGCCCCGATCTGGCGGCCCCAGAGCCAGACCGCCGCGACCGTGGTCATGCGGAGGGTCCGTCGAACTGATCGCGCCAATGCCACTCAGCCCTCTCCGCATGGTCCGGAGCGGCCCGGACGCGCGGTCTGGAGGCCCGACGGCGGGTCCGTCCTGCGAGGGCCAGTTGAGTCATTGGGCTCGGGGCAGGGCTGGGAATCAGGCGGTCCAGGGTCTCGAGCAGGCCCAGTGCCCTCAGGATGCGCACGAAGTTGAGCAGGGTGGTCGTGCCGTTGCGTTCGACACGCTCCATCGTGCGATCTCCGACTCCAGCCGCCAAGGCAACGTCATGCTGGGTGCGGTTTCCCTCCAGGCGGAGGAGGGCCAGCCGTCTGCCGAGTTCTGCGAGAACAGCCGGGTCTGTGGTCGAGTCCGTGATTTTCATAAGCGGTCACCAATAACCTATAGAGATGTCTCCTGGCGCGTAACCCGTCACTTACGACGTATTATACACGGTGAGTGGATGGCCGGTGGCTGTTCCGGTGGCAGTTAGGCCGGAGTTCCTCTTGAATGGCCAGGTTGCAGTTCAATTTGGGCGGGGTCCTGACTACGAGAGGCCGGGACGGGTCGACACCTCAAGGAGAGCGAGGGTCCGGTGCTGGACGGCGGTGGGGGTGGTGATCACGGTGAACGAGGGGAGGCCGGGGTCCTTGGGCTTGATCTTGTTCAAGCAGATGGTGCCGAGGTCGGCCAGCAGGCTTTTGAAGGAGTGGGCCGGTGGGCCATCTGCCGCCTTCTTGCTCGAGATCTTCTGGAGCGCGCTCTGGGAGCGCTGGGCCGGGGCGACCGGGCTGGTGCGGGCCGCCTTGGCGGCTGAGTGCTCGGCGTCGCGGAAGAGGATGGGTGCCAGCCGGTTCTCCATGTGCCAGCTGACGTAGTAGGAGAGCATCCGCAGGAACACATGGGTGCGGACCCGCTCCTCGGTGCGATGCCGGATGGAGCGGATGTCGAGGTCGGTGTTGAAGCCGCGGAATACCCTCTCCACCCCTGACAGCGCCTTGTAGGAGGAGACCACCTGGGGGGTGTCGGCGGCTTCTTCACCGAGGCTGGTGCGGAGCACGTAGATCCCATCCAGGGCTGCATCGGCAGCGATCTGGGCCTCTTTCCAAGAGCAGGTGAGCGAGTCCTCTCCAATCTCAATCTGGAAGTGTTTGGCCATCTTGAAGCGGTCGCGCACCGGGCCCACTCGAAGGGCAATCTTGTCCTTGCCCCGCAGCGGCTGCCTGGCCCTGGCGCAGGCCCCAGCGATCTCTTGCAGCTCGGCTTCTGTGGCCAAGAGCAGCGCCTCCCGCTTTCTGGTCCGTTCCTCGGCCAGCAGCGGGTTCCGACAGGCCACCAGGCGCTCCTTGGGATAGTCAGGATGGGCGATCTCGAACAGGTCTCGCTGGTCGAACAGCCCGAGCTGGAGCGCCCCGGTCTCCACCAGAGCCTTGATCTCCGGGGCCCGAAGGGCGGTGATGTAGTCGAGCTGAGCGGGGATGACGTCGTCCCTGAGGCGAGCCTTGGTGAGCATCCCCCGGTCGCCGACCAGGCAGATGTGGGCGATGGAGAAGCGCTCCTTCAGCTGCTTGACCTGGGTGGCCACCGTCTTGGGGTCACCGGTGTTGCCCTCGAACACCGAGATTGCGACCGGCACCCCCTCGGGGTTGGCGAGCAGCCCGTAGACGATCTGGACCCGGCCCCGCACCCCATCCTTGGGATGCCCGATCGCCCCCAGCGGACAGGTCTTTCCCTCGAAGGCGGCCGAGGAGACGTCGTACAGCCCCAAAGTGCCGCCCTTGAGGTGGCGCTCAGCCAGCTTCTCCTCGATTCGACCCTGGCGCAGGTACAGCCAGTCCATCGCTGAGTAGAGATCGTCCTCGTCGCAGGACTGCAACCCCAGCACCTCCCCGAGTGAGGAGCTGGCCGTTTGGGCTCCCAGCCCTCTGGCGCAGGCGAGCTTGGAGGAGGGGTCGATCACCTGGGACACGACCATGGCCGTCACCAGGTCCCGCTGGCGGGAGGGAGCGGGATCGATCATCTCCTCCACCCCCAGGCTCCGCAGCGTCCCCAGCACTGCGGCCACATGCCCGTGGGGCAGGCTGCGGGTGATCTCGAAGGTGTCTTCGAGGGCGAACTTGGGGGGGAGGCCTTTGAGGACCTGGCTGAGCGCCTCGACCTTCTCCTGTGGCCAGTGGGAGAGGTTGGCCAGGGTGCGGTTCTTGACCTTGCCATCCTCACGGAAGCTCTCGCGCAAGAGGATGGCGGGGGGCGACTGCCGGTTGGGCACCCGGGCCACGCACATGGCGACAAGGGAAAGGGCCAGCCAGCACTAAGTCAATGTCTACAGCCAATACTGCGGGCATTCGGCCACTGCCTTACATGACCACACCGTGCCAATCCATGGGCTTCCAGAGCCCAGGCTTTGAATTCCCGCATCGACCCTGGGCGGGTTGAGATGCCCTTCGGAGGGGGGGACTTCGGGTTAGCCATCTCGGCGTCTCTCGCGACGAGTTCTGGGAGTGGTGGGACGCTGGCCGGGAACGATGAGGCGCCGGCCACCTCAGCCACGAACTCATCGCCGCTCATGGCCTCCTTCCGGACCCTCCGCCTAGCCGATCACCTGGGCGAGGTCCCGTACCAAGAGGTAGGTGACAAAGCCCATCACGACTAGGTAGAGCACCGTCATCAACCATCGCTGGGGGTGGTCGGCCGGCCAGAAGCTCCGGATCCCCCGGACGTCGAAAACGATGGCCACAGCGGAGAGGGGAACCCCGATGACTGGGCCGACCACCGCCCCGAGGGCGGGCGTCAAGATGGGCAGAAACATGTAGGTGAATATGCATCGCAAGCCAGTCAGCGCCATCGAGGCGGTGAACATCCGGGAGGTGTCATCGTTGTCCGGCTTGGCCGGGCAAGCCGGGATGCACAGGAGCCGCCTCACGACCGCCTCGGCGGCCGGCTGCTGGGGGATGGTTGCCTCGTCCATGACCAAGAGGCCACCGCTCGGCCACCCTCCTTGTCCAAGCGATGCCTCAGCTGAGCTGGCGGGGCACGGCGTGGAGCGCTTTGGCTCTCCGCACAAACGGCCCCAACCTGACCTCGCGTGAGCTCGGGCCGTCCCGGCTCTCCCCAGCTTCACATCGAGGTTCCCGAACCGGCCGGGCCCCGCCGATGGAGCTGCGCAACCCAGGCGTCAGCCCGCGCTCCGCCGCGACATGCCCGGCCCACTGCGGCCCTACAACCGCGCTCTCCTGTAGAGCGTGAGCAGTGCCTCAGGAAGTCGTTCCCTGCGGTTGACCACGGTCCATGACGCCGGTCCACACATCCTCGGCAGGTACTGGTTGGCGGCGAAGTCGACTGTCAGGCAGTAGGGACGGATCCCCCGGGCTCGCGCCTCGATCCAGGCCCGCCGCGTGTCCTCGACCGCGTAGCTGCCGCCGTAACCTCCAACGTCGTAGGGCATCCCGTCGGTTACCAGGAGCAGGATCTGGCGGGCCGCGCCGGTTGCGCCGAGGAGCTCAGTGACGTGACGCAGGCTGGCCGCGATGCGAGTGTAGCCGCGGGCCTGCAGACTGGCTACCCGGGTCAGCACGCGCTCGCCGACCGGGTCCCCGAAGGTCTTGATTCGGACCAGTTCACACTCCAGCCGCGAGTGGCTGCGGAACCCAAAGAAGGCGAATCCATCCCCGACCGCCTCCAGGGCTTCGCCCAGCAGCATGAGGGCGGCTCGCTCCAGGGCGAGGGTCCACCCGGAGGTGGACTGGCTGAGGTCCACCAGCACCACCACGGCAGCCTCGCCCTGAAACCGATGGGGGGACCTGAACAGACGATCCCTGCCCAGCCCGGAGCCGCCCGATTCCGCCCAGGCGGAGACCACGGCCTCGAGGTCCAACTCGGGCCCGTCCAGCTCGCGGGAGCGCAGCCTGCTGTTGAGCACGTTGCGTTCGAACGCTCTCCGCACCTTCCGGGAGGCGGCGCCCGGGAGGTCGACCGGTGGCGTCGAGGCCGCTGTCCCCGCCCCCTCGGTCTCGTAGACGGCGCACCAGTCCCTGCGATAAGCGACGGCCTGCGAGTCCCACTCATCGTGCCAGCAGGCGGGCAGCGGCGGCGATCCCGAAGGCTCCCGCCCGATGGCGTCGATTTCCACGCCTGGTCCTTTGGATGAATCTCCCGAAGCCGGTCGTGGCAGCGAGACGATGATCCGGCCGGGACCCGGGCCGGGGAGCCGGAGTGTAGCCGGGCTCGACCAGTCGGGGACGGCTGAGGCGGTGTGCCTGGCGGCCGGCGCCGCGGCCCGCCTCAGCCGCGCCTGATACGGGAGGCCGAGAGGTGGCGGCATCCCCAGGTCGGGGGTGGGCTGCCCTGGACCGGCGAGCCAGGCGCGGCCGACCGACTCGGCCAGCTGACCCTCGGCCCCGATGGCGGCGCTCCGAATCCAATCCGCGACCGGTCTGCCGAGGAGCCGAGCCAGGATGAGCTCACTGGGCGTGGGCTGAGCTGCAGGCCGACTCGCCACCGCCTGCAGCCAGTCGTCCTCCATCTGCTCGTACGACGCCGCCAGCCCGGGGTAGCGGCCCCGCAGGCGTCCCGCGACCAGGAGATTGACGAGTACCTCCGCCCAGCTGCCTGGTGCCATCGGGGGTAGGGAGAACGGGCTGGACGCCACTTCCCAGGCCTGGACCGCGAGCAGCAGTCGTAACGGCGGCGGCGCTTTGGGCAGCCAGATGGTGCTGCCGTCGCAGGCGAGACGCTGTCCCTGGGCCAACTCGCAGTGGGCTTGCAAGAGCGATCGGATGGCGATCTCAGGAGCACGGTCGGGCCCGGCGTCGGTCCTCACGGGAAGTGGGCTTCGAGCACCGCCTGGATGGCCTCCAGAAGGTCGGGGTCATCGGTCAAGGACTGTGCCATGGCACTCGTGCAGGCCTGTCGGGCCGGCACTCCGGACCGGATCAGGGTCGCGGCATAGACCAGCGATCTGGTGCTGGCGCCCTCCTCCAGCCCCTCCTCGACCATGCGCCGGATGGCGCCACCGGCTTCAACCAGGCGGCCTGCCAGGGCACGATCGATGCCCGACTCGCCGACCAGGATGTCCGTTTCGAGTGGTGCCGGAGGGTAGCCCAGTGGAATCGCGAGGAAGCGTTGCCGAGTACTCGGTTTGAGGTCCTTGAGGGCACTCTGGTAGCCCGGGTTGAAGGAAGCCACCAACATGAACTCCGGCGGAGCCGCGACGCTCCGGCCGAGCTTGTCAATCGGCAGGATGCGGCGGTCGTCGGCCAGGGGATGGATCACCACCACGATGTCTTTGCGCGCTTCCACCACCTCGTCCAAGTAGACGATCGCACCGTCTCGGACTCCCTTGGTGAGCGGGCCGTCAGCCCACTCCGTCAGTCCGCCCCGGAGCAGGAAGCGGCCCACCAGGTCGGTGCCGGTGAGGTCCTCGTGGCAGGCGACGGTGACCAGGGGCCGACCCAGGCGCCACGCCATGTGCCGCACGAACCGGGTCTTGCCGCAGCCGGTGGGACCTTTCAGCAACACCGGCAGGCAGTTGCGGTAGGCCGCCTCGAAGAGATCCACCTCCCCGCCCTGATCCAGGTAGAACGGCTCCTGGGATTCTCCCAGCGGGTCAGCGGTGCTCAAACGACTCCGTTCCCATCGGAGTCTGGGCATTGCCACCCGCCTCGCCGACGCCTTCCGAGCATGGCCTCCATCGACTGAACACCTCCCGACCAGATGCGCATCGGTAGAAGCCATCACCACAGGGGCCGGACCAGCGGGCCTCATCGCCTTGGTCGGAGCGTAGTCCTCGTCGCTGGGGGCCGTCAATTGCCAGTCGCCCCGGCGCCACCGGCCTACAATCAACCTGGCGATGAAGCTCGCCTGATGCTGGGCCGCCAGCCGATGGCTTCTACCTTGGTGGGGCACGGACGAAGGTTCGCCCCGTGAGCGGGCTGCTCCCCAGATGGCCGGTCGGAGTTGGGCAAGGAGGCATCGCATGATCGAGATAGACGTTCCCGGGTGGCGTCGCTTGCAGCTGCGCACCCTGGTGCTGGACCTCAACGGCACCCTGGCCGTGGACGGGCAACTGCTGCCGGTTCACTCCAGCGTAACGGAGCTGCAGCAACGGCTCGATGTCTGCCTGCTCTCCGCCGACACCCACGGCACCCTGGAAGAGGTCGCGGCCGAGCTCGGGGTGCGGGCCGTGCGGCTGCGGTCGGGAGGCGGTGAGTCAGAGCAGAAAGCCGAGTTCGTGCGCGAGCTGGGGCCGGACTCGGTGGTGGCGGTCGGGAACGGCGCCAATGACGTTGGGATGCTGGAGATCGCCGGGCTGTCCGTGACCGTCCTCGGAGAGGAGGGCTGCGCGGTTCGCGCCCTCCAGACCAGCGACCTGTTGGTGGGCTCCGCCGACGAAGCGCTCGACCTCCTGCTCCATCCCCAACGGCTGGTGGCAACGCTTAGACGGTGAGGCTTCACACCCGCTCGTCGATCCCAGCTTCGGGCGTGTCAGCAACCGCAGAGCGGTGGCCGGCGGGCCCACCCGAGCCAGGAGCTCTCAGCGCCTGCGGGTTGCGCGGACTCCGCCGTCCGTCAGCGCCATTTGCCGGTCAGCTTGCGCTGGCTGCGACTGGGGATGGGTAGCGTGGTCATGGAGGCGACTTCCCAGACCCATGTCGAGGTGATGGGCTGGCTGGCGCAGGGAGGCTGCGTCTGCTGCGCTGAGGAACTCGCCGGCCAGCGCCGCTTCTTCCTTTGGGTGCGGCTCTACTGGAGGGACGGGTTCTCGCGGCCCTCCAGGTGCCGGGGCCGAGAAAAGGGCTCCCAAGGGCTGGGGCTCTGCAGGTGCCGGGGTAGGGACTCACGCTGCACGGGGCTGACCGACGGTTGCCTTGAGGAGTAC
>JAKAWF010000001.1 GCA_021817025.1 bacterium | reverse complement strand
CTGCTGCTGATCTTGGCCCCGCCGCTGACCACGGCGAAGCGGTCAAGTACCACCGGCCCGTTCAGGAACGCCTCCGCACCCACCACCGCGTCGCGTCCGATGAACACCGGGCCCTCGATGTGGGCGGACTCAGCCACCTCGGCTCCCTCGCTTATCCACTGGGAATCGCCCACCCGGTGGCCCGCTATCTCGCACTGGACCCGGCCCTCGAGGGCGTCCCAGTTGGCCTGCAGGTAGCTCTGGATGCTGCCGATGTCGCACCAGTAGCCCCGCCCCACCACCGCCCAGAGAGAGTCCTGCCGCCGCAGCATCTCGGGGAAGACATCCTGGGACCAGTCGCAGGACTGGTCGGCCGCGATGTAGTCGAGCACCCCCGGCTCGATCACGTAGATGCCGGTGTTCACCTGGTCGCTGAAGACCTCACCCCAGGACGGCTTCTCGAGAAAGCGTTCGATCCGGCCGTCCGCGGCCGTCACCACCACCCCGTACTCCAGGGGGTTGCCCACCTTGGAGAGCACGATGGTGGCCTGCGCCTTGTGCTCCCGATGGAAGGCCAGGGTCTGGCCGAGGTCGATGTCGGTGAGCGCGTCGCCACTGATCACCAGGAAGGTCCCGTCCAGCAGTTGGGCGGCGTTCTTGACGCTGCCGGCGGTGCCCAGAGGGCGGTCCTCGACCGCGTACTCCAGGTGCATGCCCAGCTCCTGGCCATCCCCGAAGTAGTTGCGGATGCTGGCCCCCAGGTACTGCAGGGTGATCACCACCTCGGTGATGCCGTGGCGGCGCAGGAGCCTGAGCACATGCTCCAGGCAGGGCCGGCCCACCACCGGCACCAGCGGCTTGGGGCGCCGGCTGGTGAGGGGGCGCAGACGGCTGCCCTCACCGCCCGCCATCACCACCGCCTTCACCCCTGCCCTCCCGGCATCATCGGCTGAAAGAAGGCGCCATCGCCAGTGTCGCAGGCTCGATCATACGGAGAGTCGGCCTCGGCGCCGGCGCCTCGGCCACCACATCAGCAGGGTCACCAGCGCCGCCGCCCCGACGGTGACCCAGATTGTCCCCAGGAGCTGTTGCTCCAGGCCGGCTCCGCTGTAGGCCGGGGGCGCGGGCAGAGCCTGGAGCCGGTGCAGGAACAGCCCGGCCGGAGTGGCCGCCACCACCAGCCCGCTGGGCTTGGCGGAGAAGACCGGGCCCAGGGTGGCCAGGGCCACCACGTCCGCCACGGGGGGGGCGGCCCGGTACCAGGTGTAACCCCCGTCAGGGGTCAGCAGGGTGCCGAAGCCGGCGGTGGCCAGGTAGGCGGCGGTGGGGCCATCCGAGATCATCGCGGTCAGCGCGGGCACCCCTCCGAGCCCACCGTAGGGCAGCAGTTGGAACACCGGCTGCCAGCCGCCCCGGTAGAGCCCCCAGACCAAACCGGTGCGATCTCCGGCCAGCAGCACCCCGTCGCTCAGCTCCACCACGCTGGGATGGCTCCCGAGCCGGGGCGCCCCGGCGCTGATCTGGACCTTTCCATCAGGGAGGAGGAGGAGGACTCCCTTCGCCGTCACCACCACGAAGGGCTGGCCCGGGCGGACCGGGGCGGCCATGGCGCCGGGAGCGGTGACCCGGAAGGTGGCCGCGCGGTGCGAGAGTGGCGAGCCGAGGTAGCCCCAGAAGAGCCCCGAGGATGTCACCGCCGCCACCATCGGCCGGCGGCCCGGGCCCATCCCGAGCCCGCCCGGCCGGCCCGGCAGTCGCTGCAGCAAGCGGGTGGGCCCACCAGCGGTGGTCTCGACCAGCCGTCCGCTGCCGTACAGGACCAGGCCGTCAGCTCCGTGGGCGGCCACAAAGGCAGCCCCCGCACCCCCTTCGACGGGAAGGAACGAGCCGCTGGTGGGGTCCAGCCACCCGGCGACTCCCCGGGAGATCGCCAGGGTCCTGCTGCCGGTGTCGGAGGCCATCTGCGAGATGGGGCGCCCAAGCGCGGGGGCTGGCGCCCACCACAGGGGAGCCGCGTCGACCGGGGCCGCGGCCAGCCCAGCCACGGCCAGCCCCAGGCCCAGGGTGACCAGCCGCCTGAGCCAGCCGCGCCCGATGGGCTCAGCCACCGTAGAGACCGCTGACCACCACCGCCAGAACGAAGAAGTCGGCCACGATGTGGACCAGCATCGCCGGCAGCAGGCTGCGGCTGCGCATGCTCATCCAGCCCCACAGCCAGCCCAGGAGGATCACGATGGGGATGAAGCTGGCGGCCGGCCCCTCGTACTGAATGGCGATGTGGGCGACGCCAAAGATGACCCCCTGGCTGAGCATGGCGGCCAGGGGGCTCTGCTGGCGCTCCAGAGCGGCCATCAGCACTCCCCGGAACTGGATCTCCTGGGCGATGGCACTGGTGGCGTTGGCTATTCCCAGAGCCACCGCGGCCGACCCGCCGAGGGCCAGCAGCGGCACCCCCTCCCTGCCCAGCAGAGGGGCGGGCAGAACGAAGCCGACCCCCAGGAAGAGCAGCGAACCCACCACCCCCAAGGCCAGCATGAAGAGCGTCGGCCGCACCCACAGCCGCAGGTTGGGCCGGGGAGCGGGTGTGAAGTAGTGGAAGCAGACCGCCATCGCCAGGGCCAGGAGCATCTCCGCCACCCCGGCAAAGGCGTTGCGGGCCAGGCTGTCGGGCCCCCCGACGAGACCCGGGGCCGGACCCGCGTAGGCGAGCAGCCAAAGCCAGGCGGAGAAGGGAAGGGCGAGGGTCAGGAACGCGAAGGAGAGGGGGGCCGCGCGGCGCAGGGAGCGCACCAGCACAGTGGCGGCGGTCAGGGCGGCGAAGTACCCGGTCAGCCGCCAGCCATCGGGGTCGAACCCCTGGGGATCGCCGAATACCCGGGGCAGCAGCAGCACCACCGCGGTGCCCCCGAGGATCAGCAGCAGATCCCGCGAGCCGGAGCCCCGGCCGGCCGGTCTGGCCAGCCAGCTGGAGGGACCAGCGACCGCGCTCATCGATCCGCCGTGAGCGCTCAGGACGGAGCGGAAGCTTCGCTCTCCTGAGCGGCCGGCTGGCTGCCGTTGGCCATCGGCGCTGCGACGGGAGGATAGGCGCCCAACGGCGTGTCCATGTCCTCGCCTCGCAAGCGGTCGACCAGGTCGTAGACCTTGTCCTGAACGGTACCGGAGAACAGGAACGCCACCCCGGCGGCCGCGAACAGCCCCGCCGCCATCCACTTCTTGGAGATCCCATGGCGAGGCGCGGCCGGCGGCTTGATGCCGGTCTTGGCCAGTGAACTCTGCACCCGCTTGCGAGTGTCTGGGGGCAGGGACTTGCTCGCCTCGTAGGCGGCCTGCACCACCTTCTCGGCCAGGTCGGAAGAACGCTCTCGAGCCATCTCGACTGCCTCCACCGCACGCCGCTGAGCGGTGTCCGCCATCGGGTGGATCTGCTCGGCCAGCCTGCCGGCAAACTCGGGGACCTGGTGAGTGGCGGCCGCCAGGGCTGGCCCCACCGACTCCCCGGCGGACTTGAATCCGGTGCCTATCACCTCGGCCACGGCGCCGGCGGCATCCGCGGCCGACGCCCCCAGCCGGTCGATCGGCCGCTGCTTGCGAAAGAATCCCATGGCGGCTCCTCCAGATCTGACGCTCTCGCCCAGTCTACCCGGGATTTTCACCACCGCTCAATTCGAGCGTGACCTTCGCGGCCGAGCCGCACCTGGCCAGCTCCCGGCGCCGGCACCGGCCCGACCCCGCCACCCCGGGGGGAAGTGCTCCAGGGGTCCGTGCCCCGAGCCCAGGCCGGGCGCGTGGCGGATGGCGCAGGTGACGTACTCCTTGGCGCTGGCAATCGCGCGCTCGGTGTCCAACCCCATGGCCAGATGTGCCGTGATGGCGGCCGAGAAGGTGCAGCCGGTGCCGTGGGTGTGGCGGCCGGCGATGCGACTTCCCGGCAGGCGCTCCACGCCGCCCCGATGGACGACCAGGTCGACCGGATCTCCCGGGGCGTGGCCGCCCTTGACCACCACGTAGTCCGGGCCCATCTCCAAGATGGCCCGCCCGGCCGCGATCGCGGTCGGCTCGGAGTCGATCGCAAGGCCGCAGAGAGCCTCCGCCTCAGGCCAGTTGGGAGTCACCACATGGGCCAGACCCAGCAGCCGGCGACGCATCGTGTCCACCGCCGACTCCTCCAGGAGGCGGTCGCCGCTCTTGGCGACCATCACCGGGTCCACCACCACCGGCCCCCAGTCGAGGGCTCCCAACCGCTCCGCCACCAGCTCGATGTGGGCCGCCGTGAACAGCATCCCGGTCTTGACCGCCTGCGGCCGCAGATCCCGGTCGAGAGCGGTGAACTCCGCGTCCACGAAGTCGAGGGGCAGCCCGTGGACCGCGGTCACCCCCAGGGTGTTCTGAGCGGTCAGTGCCACCACCACGCTGACCCCGTAGGCGCCACAGGCGGCGAAGCTCTTGAGATCCGCCTGGATACCGGCGCCACCCCCACTGTCGGTGGTGGCGACGGTGCAGGCGATGGCCCGATCCGCTGCCATCAGCCGGCCGCCGCCACGGCACCCGCGCCCTCCCGGCTCTCCTGGCGACGTTCGCGGCCGCGGAAGACCAGGTAGGCGAGGGTGGTGACGGCCACCCCCACGAACCCGCTGATGTCAGCGGGCTGGCCGAGGAACAGGTGCTGGGCCAGGGGCGACACGAACCCCCACTCTCCGGGCGGAGGGGGTTCGTTGAAGAAGAGGACAGTGGCCAGGGTGCCTAGCAGGAAGGGCCACATGGTGGGCCAGCGGACGCCCCCCGAGAACCAGTAGCCGCGCCTGGCGACCAGCTGCCGCGGGTCCGCCCGCTTCGCCCCCAGCCAGCCGTCCAGGATCACCACCATGGCCCAGGCGGGAAACCAGACGTAGGTGATGGTCAGGAAGTTGACGTAGTTGCCCTGGAAGCCGCTGCCAGCGAACAGGACCAAGGCCGCGATCAGGCCTCCCAGCACCCCCACGGCGGTGGCGGCCAGCCAACGCTTGACCCTGATCCCGATCGCCAGGGCGCACATGGCGGCCGAGTAGACGTTGAGGTAGTTGGAGCTGAGCTCGGCCAGGATGATGAAGGCGGCGAAGCAGTAGGCGAAGGCGACCGGCACCGAGGCCACGATCAGGTTGGGTAGCAGGCGGCCCGGATCGGCGGTCTGGATGGCGGCGCCCAGCAGGCCGCAGCCGACCAGGGTGGCGGTGCTGCCCCCGCCGCTGGCCAGGGCGACCCGCTTGCGGCTGGAGTCCAGCGGCAGGTAGCGGGAGTAGTCGGCGGAATAGGTGACCCAGGAGACCACCAGGGCGAAGGTCAGGGTGAAGCCCAGCGCCATCGCCGCCAGGTGGGGGCCCAGGGCCAGGTGGCTCTGCAGCAGCAGGTCCCACTTGGGAAAGGTGAAGAGGGCCAGAGCCCCGCAAACGACCAGGAACGCGGGCACCTGGACGTGCTCGAAGACCGAGATGGTGCGATGCCCGTAGACCGCCACCAGGAAGGAGACGCCCGCGATCACCGCCAACAGGACCCCGGCCACCCAGGGGGGGGTGCCGTTGAACACGGGGAGGGCTCGGGTGGTGGTGACCGCGATGGCGCAGTCGTAGGCGAACCACCCGATCGCGATCGTCATGGTGAGGAAGCCGCCCACGAAGGCGCCCCGCCGGCCGAACACCATCCTCGACTGCACGATCTGGGGCGCCCCGGTGCGGACCCCGGTCAGGGAGAGCAACCCCAGCAGCGCCCCGCCTGCGGCGGCGCCCGCGAGCAGCACCAGGGCCGCGTCCCAGAAGCCCAGCCCCGCGGCCGAGATCAGGAGCGCGCCCGCGAAGAGGGAGAAGAAATCGGCGAGAGCCCCCGCCCAGATGAAGAAGAGCTCGCGAGGCCGACCGTGCCTGGCCGATGCCGGCACCGGCTCCAGGCCCCTCAGCTCAATCCGCAGGAACTCATCGTCATCCGCCGGAATGCCGGACAGACCCGAATCCAGTACCGCCGCACCCGGCCCACCGCCACCTGGCCCTGCCATCTCAGCCTCCCTGCACCGCGCGTGGTCGGGGCCGGCAGGCTGAGGCTTCCCGACGCTGGTACTAACCAGATCCGGTGTTCAGGGTTGGCGTTCTGCCTCTCAGCGCCCTGCCGGCGCACCCCTAGCTGGGAGCAACGCTCCCGGCCCCAAGTATATCGTCGCGGCCGCCGCCGCGGAGACTCCGGGGTCCGGTTGGGCCGGCTGCATCGGCTGAGCTTCAGACTCCGAAGTATCATGCTTCCCAAATGTTCACCTCAGCAGGCAACACGGACCCAGAGGGGGTTGCGGCCGCCGCGAGCAGGGGCCAGCTGATCAGGCGGTTCGCCAGCCTCCAGTGGCAGCTCGGCCAGGCGATCCGAACCCACGTGAAGGCCTCGTTGGGATCCAGTGGAGGATCGGTCTCCGCTGCCATCCGGGCGACCACCCCTCATCAGCGGGGCGCGCTGATGGCGCTGGCTCAGGAGGGCTCTCTGCCGATGGGCGAGCTGGCCAGGCGGCTGGGCATCACCGCCAGCAGCGCGACCGAGGTCATGGACCGCCTGGTCGAGCACGGCTGGGTGGAGCGGCTGCCTGCCGCCACCGACCGCCGCGCCGTGGTGGTGCGGCTGACCGGACCCGCCCAGGAGATGGCAGAGCAGGTCCGCGACGCCCTCACCTCCGGCACCGAGGCCCTGCTGGCGGAGCTCGACGACCGTGAGCTGGCGACCCTGGTCGCCCTGCAGGAGAGGGTGGTCGGCGCGGGCGGGGTCACGCCAGACCCGACCCGGGGCTCGGCCGACCGCCGGCAGGCCACAGGGGGCGTGCTCCCGTGAGTCGCTTCTTTGCCGGCCTGGGCCGTTTCGTGGTGCGGTTCCGGGGTCCAGTGGTGGTGGCATGGGTGGTGGTGGCGGTGGCGTGCATCCACCTCCTGCCGACTCTGGCCTCGGTCAGCAAGGACTCCAACTCCGCCTTCCTCCCCAGCAGCGCTCCCAGCATGCGAGCGGCCCAGCTGGCCGGCCCGTTCCAGAATTCCAAGCTGGCCGCATCCACTCTGGTGGCGGTCAGCAGCCACGGTCCGCTGACCGCCTCCGAGCAGGCGGCCGTCACCAAGCTCGAGGCCAAGATCAGCACTCTGCCCAAGGTCAGGCTGGTGCGCGACCTCGGCACCTCGCCCAATGGGGAGGCCCGCCAAGCCCTCGTCGAGGCTGCGGTCCCCGCCTACGGAGGCGGCGGCGGGCCCGCTCTGGTGAGTTCCATTCGGGCCGACTTCACGGGCGCGAGCCTGCCCGGCCTCACCTACCACCTGACCGGCAGCCTGCCCACCGTGATCGACAGCCAGCAGTCCTCCAACCAGTCTCGGAACCTGACCCAGCTCTTCTCTGTGATCTTCATCATCGCGCTCCTGCTGGTGGCCTTCCGGGCCGCGCTGGCTCCGCTCGTGACCCTGCTGCCAGCCGCCCTGGTGCTGGCCCTCTCCGGGCCGGTGGTGGCCGCGGCCACCCATGTCGGGGTTCAGGTCTCGGTGATCACCCAGGTGATCCTGATCGTGCTGGTGCTGGGAGCCGGCACCGACTATGGCCTCTTCCTGGTGTTCCGAGTTCGCGAGGAGTTACGCCGGGGCCTCGACCCCCACCAGGCCGTGGCCACCGCGGTCAGCGCGGTGGGCGAGTCCATCACCTTCTCCGCCCTCACCGTCATCGCCGCTCTGCTCAGCCTGGTCCTCGCCCAGTTCGGCATCTACCAGACCCTGGGGCCGGCCCTGGCGATCGGGATCGGGCTGATGCTGTTGGCCGGACTCACGCTCCTGCCGGCCCTGCTGGCCATCTTCGGCAGAGCGGTCTTCTGGCCCACCAGCACGGCCCGGGAGGACACCCCCAGAACCGGGATCTACGGCCGGATGGGAGGCGGGGTGGTGCGTCATCCGCTCTGGATAGTGGTGACCGGGGTCGTGGTCTTCGGCGGACTGGCGCTCGGTTCCCTGACGAGCACGACGGCCGGCTTCGCCAACACCAGCGCCCCCAGCGGCACCGACTCGGCGGCGGGCGCGGCGGTGCTGGCCAAGGACTTCCCAGCCTCCAACGTCCAGGCCTCGGCGGTGCTGTTCCAACTGCCGACCTCGGCCTGGCGCGACCCCGCCGTTCTCGCCACCGCCCAGCGGGACCTGGAGCTGACCCACCAGTTCCGAACCGTCATCGGCGCGGCCGGCGCATCTGGTCTCAGTGCGGCCCGGATCACATCCCTCCACGCCCAGCTGGGCCCGCCTGGACTGCTGCCTCCGACGGAGCCGGCGGCGCTCAAGGTGCCGCCAGCGCTCTACAACTCCTACCGGCAGCTGGCCCAGTTCATCAGCCAGAACGGCCGGACGGTTCAGTTCTCCACCCTGCTGCTGCACAACAGCGACAAGTCGCCCCGGGCCATCGCGGCCATCCCGG
This sequence comes from bacterium, assembly GCA_021817025.1. Next base: position 40,154 of record JAKAWF010000001.1, on the reverse strand, counting down.
CGGCGCGCGCGGCGGTCGCCCACGTGGCCGGCCATCTGGGTGCAACGGCCGACGGCCTCTTGGGGATTCTGCCATTCGCCTACGACGTGCAGAGCCTCTCCTCCAGCGACCTGGTCCACATCATCCCGCTGGTGGCGGTGCTGATCGCCCTGTTGCTGGCCCTGGTCATGCGCAGCCTGGTGGCGCCCATCTATCTGGTGGTGAGCGTGGTGCTCTCCTACCTGGCGGCGCTGGGCCTGGTGGCGGTGATCTTCGTGCACATCCTCGGCCAGGATGGGATCAACTTCATCCTGCCCTTCCTGATGTTCGTGTTCCTGATGGCGTTGGGCTCCGACTACAACATCCTGATGATGACCCGCATCCGCGAGGAGGCACGGCGGATGCCGCTGCGCCAGGCGGTGCGGCGGGCGGTGGGCATGACCGGGACCACGGTCAGCACCGCTGGGCTGGTCCTGGGAGGCACCTTCGCGGTGCTGGCACTCGCGGGTGGCGGCTCCGGGGGCTCCCAGATTCAGCAGATCGGGTTCGGCATCGCCGCCGGCGTATTCATGGACACCTTCCTCATCCGCACCCTGGTCGTGCCCTCCTTCGTGGTCCTGCTCGGGCGCTGGAACTGGTGGCCGTCACATCTCGCGCGCCGGCCCTCTCCGTCCGCGCTGGAGGAGGGCAACGCCGCCTGATCGCCGGCCAGTGGGCGGCCGGGCGCGGCCAGCCTCCATCCCCAAACACAGCTCGCCGAGCGTCAAGTCGAGTCAGCGCGTGACCACGGGGACCTCACCCCCCAGAAGGTCGAGCCGCCCTGCCGGCCGGTGCTCCCGGCCGGCCAGCAGCACCACCACCGCGACCAGCGCCAGCAGTGGGATCTGGGCCAGGTACTCGTCCAGGCTCCTCCAGCTGACCCAGAAGGCGGCCAGCACCAGGACGCCGGCCGCGATCCTCCAGGCTCGGTAGCGCGCCCCCCAGAGCCAGATGAGCGCGATCGCCAGCCCGGCCGCGAAGAGGGTGAGCAGCCTCGGCGGCGGCGCGATGAAGCCTCCCAGGACCAGCTCGATCGGCCCGGAGCCGAGCGGGAAGGTGCTCGCACGCAGGCTGTCGTAGATATGGCGCAGGGCTTCCGGGTAGAGCAACAGCCAGGGGCCGACCGCCGCCAGCAGGGTGAGCGCCAAGCCCGCGGCGCGCTTCCCCAAGCCCCCCACGTCCACCGCCAGGAGCACGTACCCGGGAAGGAAGAACCAGGCCAGCTGGTTGCTGCCGACGGCCAGCCCCAGGCACACGGCTGAGAGCCAGGGACGCCTCATCCAGACCACCGAGAGCGCCATCAAGACGTAGGCGAACGCCTCGCCGTTGCCGTTGGCGGCGAAGTTGATGGCCGAGCCGTTGAGGTAGAGGGTCAGCAGCACCATCGCGGTCACGGCCGGCCACACCGGCCCGGCGGCGAAGGCGAGCGCCACCAGCAGCACCACGATTGGGAGCAGCACCCAAGCGGCCCGCTGCCAGGCCGGGGCGTGCGCCACCGGCACCATGAAGACCGCCGCCAGCGGCGGCTTGCCGAGCGGCGAGAAGAGCTTGGCGCCGCCATGCCCGGGGCTGTCGGCCACGGCCAGGATCTGGGCCGGGGTGGGATAGACCTTGACCTTGGCGAGAGCCCCGACGCGGTAGGGCGTGGCCAGAGTAGGCGGCAGATGGAAGCTGGCCAGACACGGGATCTCCGCCACCTGATAGGGGTCGTGGCCACTGACCATGGCCCGCGCCCCGCAGACCGCCATCACGTTGGCGTCGTCCAGCAGCAGGCGGTTCTGGGCGATCGGACGGGCGATGGCGGCCCCGACCACCACCAGCACCAGCGCGGCCACGGCCGGGCTGAACCACAGCACCCGGTGGAGGCGCAGGCGGCTGACCACCCGGGGCAGCGGACGGCGGCAGGCGAGCGCCACCAGCAGGCAGAAGACGCCGAAGCCGAGGTACTGGATGATCAGGTTGGCCAGCAGCGCCGGCTTGCCCGGAACCCGCGCCGACAGCCACAGCCAGTTCGAGAACTTGAAGGCGACCATGGCTGCCAGCAGCAGCGCCAGCCGGTCGGCAAGCTCCCCTGAGGGCCGCCAGCGTGGCCTCATCCGGGCCAGTGCGGCTCTCCAGCTGTTCAATGGGCGCGCTCTCCTCCTGGCCGAAATGCTGCTCTTCACCAATCAAACACCCGGCCGCCGGGAGTTACCTTAAAACGCGCTGGGAGTGAGTCGGCGAGCGGGATCGGACTGGGGTCGAAGGGAGCCCCGGCCCAAGCTTCGATAATGGACTGGTGAGTTCAGATCCGCTCGTGTACTCCGACCGCTGGCGGGTCCGTCAGTACGAGGTCGACGCCTACGGACACGTGAACAATGCGGTCTACTTGAACTACGCCGAGGAGATGGCCTCCCGTCACGCCGAGGTCAGCGGCTTCGGTGCCCAGTGGGCGGCCGATCACCAAGGCGGGTGGGTGATCCGGCGCAACGACATCACCTACCACGCTCCCGCCCGCTTCGGAGACGAGCTCGAGCTCACCGTGCGAGTGGAGCTGCTCAAGGGCACTCGGGGCCACCGGCGGACCACGATCAAGCGGACGGCAGACGGCGTCCTGCTGGCGGAGGTCTTCACCGAATGGGTCTGGGTGAGGCTCAGCGACGGGCGGCCGGCGCCGATTCCAAGGGAGCTGCTGGAGGTGGCAGCGGAGCGAACGGCGGCGACCCTGGCGGAGCCGGGAGGTCAGCGCCGGCGAGGCGGCTGATCGGGAGATCCCGCGGCACAAGTGCGCGCGGCCCGCTCGGGCAAAGGCGCAAGCCAGGTGATCGAGGAGGCGGTGGGGCGGGACTTCGACCCTGACCTGCTCGACCGGCTGCGGGCGCGCAATGACCTGCGGGCGCGGGACGCAAGGGACCTGGCGGCTGGGGCCCAGCGCGTGACCCGGCCATTGACCCGTTGCCCCGCTGCGGGCCCACGAGTTCGCCTCCCCCATGTTGGCCCCGACCCGCGACGAGCCGCACGCGTCCTCGCACTCGAGGAAGCGGTCCCTCTTCCGGCGGCCGGAGCCCGCCGCCCTTGCCGCAGGGGCACCCCTCGGACCCCCGGAGGGCCCGGCGGGCCAGCGTCTGGGCCTCCTGGGGGAGCACTCGGCCCCTCCCAAGGGCAAGACGAGGCTAGGAAACCGCGGACTGTCCGACCGCCGCCTGGGCCGAGCATTAGGGCGGCCCCTGCACCACCGCCCCCCCGGATCCCGGGGTGCGGACCCAGGTGGCCGGCTCTGCCCGTCCCGCCAGGATGGGGCAGGAGCGCTGGGCCACTCGCCCGCCACGCCGCCCCGGGTGGCGCCTCGCGGCCTGAGCCGTAACCGCCAGACGCAGGATTGTCACTCGGTCGCAATCGGCGGCTGGCCCCGCCCAGGAGATAGTCCACGTGATGGACAAGCGCGTTCCGGACGGCTGCTCGAGGTCCTGCCCGGGGCCCGCATGAGGCCATGAGAAGGCCGCCCCCCGTGGAGTGCTGTTGATCAGGCCGATGCACCTCCACGTCCCGGCTGCCGGCTGGACACGCCACGCCCAGCTCCTGGTCGCCGGAGTGCTGGGGCTGCTGGCCGTGGCCACGATCCCGCTCGCGTCCCAGCCCACCGTGGTGATGCCGGGGTTGGTGCCGATCGCCGCGGCCGTGATCCTGGCCGCTGACTGCGTGGGGACGGCCCTGCTGATCAGGTCCGGCGCCGGCAGCCGCGGCAGCCCCCGGCAGCGGTGGCTGGCGGCCTGCTTCGCCTTCTCGGGGCTGATGGCAGTCGTGTTCCTGGGCACCTATCCCGGCCTGCTGGCGACCCACGGGGTGCTCGGTGGCCAGGCTGACGCCTTCGCGTGGACACGCCTCGCCTGGGAGGGGGTCACCTTGATGTGCCTGCTGGGAGTGCTCGGCCTGCCCGACCGGGTCTTCCCGGCCGCCGGGAGCGTGGCGCCGCGCCGAGACCGAAGCGACGACGCCTTCCCCTGGGTGCTCATGCCATCCGCGGGGCTGGCGGTCCTGTGTCTGGTGGCGGCGGAACTCGCAGCCCAGATGGGGCCGCCGCCGCTCAGGGGCATCAGCTATGCCGGGCTGGCGCAGGTGGTGGCCGGTGCCCTGCTGGGGCTGGACCTGCTGCTGGCGATACCCGCGGTGACGCGGCTCGGACGGGCTACGCAGCTGGAGCGCGGGCTGACGGTGGCGGCACTGGTCGGCGCGGCCAGCCTGCTGGTGACGATCGTGTCGGCCACCCGCTACTCCCTGGGATGGGACGTCGGGTGGATCGTGTGGGCGCTCGCCGCGGTCCTGATGGCGCTGACGTGCGTCCGCGCGGCCCTGTCCTCCTCTCAGGTCGGGCGTGAACGGGACGACTCCCTGCGGCGGACCATCACCCATGCCCTCAGCCGCCTGGACTCGGGTGCCTCCATGGGTTGCGTCGCGGAGACGATTTGCAAGGAGCTGACGCGGGAGCCGGAGGTCGACTGTGCGCAGATCCTCAGGTTCGACGTCTCCGGGCGCGCTTCCCTGGCCGGCTCGTGGGCTGAGCCCAGGCACCCCCGCCTCGGCCCCAACGGCCCGGGCGTCCCCCAGGGCTGGGCCCGGGCGCTGAGGCGGCGGGCGGACAGCGGAGCGTTCGTGGAGCCGGTGGACGTCGGCCCCGGGGGTGATGGCGGCGCCCGAAGCTTCCTGGACCGGCTCCACGGGGCGGGGATACAGGCGGTGGCCCACGCCCCGATCCTGGTGGGCGACCGCGTCGGCTGGGTGCTCAGCGTCGCCCGCCGGGGAGCCTCGGGCAGCGATGCCCTGGAGGATCTGACGGAGGTCCTGCCCGTGCTCCTGGACGTGGCATCGGTGGCGGCGGTGCTGCTCGCGCCCACGGTTCGGAGTCTGCGCACCAGCGAGGGCGCCCTCCGCCAGATCGAGGGAATCCTGCGCCAGCGGGCGTTCCACCCGGTGTACCAGCCGATTCTGACAGTGGACACCGGGCTGGTGATCGGCCACGAGGCGCTGACCCGTTTCGACAGCCGCATCCCCCCTGACGCGGCCTTCGCCACCGCTGCCGGCGTCGGCCTCGGCGTGGAGCTGGAGCTGGCCTGCCTCGCCGCCGCGGTGAGGGGGGCAGCCTCGCTACCGGGAGCGCGCGGCTGGCTCAGCCTCAACGCGTCGCCCGCGCTGCTGCTGACCGCGACCGACGCCCTGGCCGGACTGCTGGCATCGGCCGACCGGGAGCTCGTCCTGGAGGTCACCGAGCACGCCACGATCGACAGCTACTCGGCGATCCGCGAAGCCGTGGCCCAGATCACACCGCCCGTGCGAGTCGCGGTCGACGACGCCGGGTCCGGCTTCGCCAGCCTCCGCCACGTCGTCGAGCTCCGGCCCGCCTTCGTCAAGCTCGACATCTCCTTGGTCCACGATCTCGACCAGGACCCGATGCGGCAGGCGATGATCGCCGGCCTGGTGGCCTTCGCCCAGCGCTCGGGATGCGCTCTCATCGCCGAGGGGGTGGAGACCCCCGCCGAGCTGGAGACTCTGCGCGCGCTCGGCGTCCCCCTCGCCCAGGGCTTCCTGCTGGGCCGGCCCGGCCCGGCCCGGCCCGCCGCGCTGCCGGCGAGCGTCGGCGCCGACGGACTCCCCCAAGACGGATCTCCGGACGGCCACCTGGGAGCCTGATGATGGACGTGTCGCCGACCCCCGTCGTGACATCCGCACTCGGGCCGGGCCACCTTGGCAGAGCGCTCCACATCATCGGGGAACTCCCGTGGCGAAGCAGGGCCTTCTGGGTGACCCAGCTGTTGGTCATGGCCACCCTGGGCGTCCATTTCACCGCCAGCTACCTCTACCAGCGGGGCCTGGTTCAGGTCCCCCCGCTGGTGACCCTCACCCTGGTGGTCATCCCGGTCGGATACGGGGCGCTCCGGTTCGGGCTGCGCGGGTCCCTGCCGACCGCCCTGTGGATCGGCGTACTCCTCCTGCCTCACGTGATCCTCCTGGAGTCGAATGCCCTGCGCTGGGGTGACGCGACCATGCTGGTGCTGTTGACGGCGGTGGCGGTGGCGGCGGGCAGGCTGGGGGATCTGCAGCGTTCCTCCACGGCCAGGCTGATCGGAATCGCCCGGGTCGCGGACCAGCTGCCGGATGGCGTCTGCCTGACCGACCCGGCCGGGATCATCACGTATGTCAACCCCGCCTGGGCCGAGCTCCAGGGGCTGGCGTCGAGCCGGGATGCGGTGGGGCGCGGTCTCTCCAGCCTCCACCCGCCGGGAGACGGGGATCACGGGGATCATCTCTCCGAGCGCCCAGCCCACCCGGATGGACGGCAGCGATCGGTGGCGGCCCGCGAGCTCCCCGATGGGCGCAGGTACTGGGCGGACGAGACCGCCACGCCTCTGCTCGACGAGCGGGGCGAGGTCATCGGCAGGCTCAGCACCGTCCGCGACGTGACCGGGGAGCGCGAGGCGGCCGCGGCCCTCACGGAGGCCGAGGAGCGGTTCCGCCTGACTTTCGAGCGAGCCCCCCTGGGAATGGCCACGATCACTCCAGAGGGGAGATTCCTCCAGGTGAACGACGCCCTGGGCAGGATCCTGGGACGAAGTGCGGCCGAGCTGGTCGCGCTGGGCGTGTTGGGGCTCACCCCCCCGGAAGATCAGGAGAAGACCCGGGAGGCACTGCGGCAGCGCGGGGAAGGCGAGCGCTTCGTCAAGCGCATGATCCACAAGGAGGGCCATCTGGTCTCCGTCCAGGTCACGGTGGGCGTGATGCACCATCCCGATGGCGAGCCCTGGTACTTCATCGCCCAGTACCAGGACATCACCGAGGAACAGCGGCAACGGGAGCGGCTCGTCCAGCAGGCCTTTCACGATCCCCTCACCGGCCTGCCCAACCGGCATCTGTTGGAGGACCGCCTCGCGCAGGCGCTGACGCGGACCCGCCGGCAGCGGCACCGGGTGGCCGTCTTCTTCTGTGACCTCGACGACTTCAAGGCGGTCAACGACCGCCTGGGACACCACGTCGGCGACGAGGTTCTCTGCCGCGTGGCGGCCCGCTTGCAGGGTTGCGTCCGGGACGTCGACACCGTCGCCCGCATCGGGGGCGACGAGTTCGTGGTGCTGCTGGACGGGCTGACCGGCTCCACCCGCGCGTCCGCCGCCGCCGCCAGGATCCGGGAAGCGATCCGTCAGCCGTGCCGGCTGGGGGAGGTCGAGGTGTCAATCGGCGTCAGCATCGGAGTCGCGATCAGCTCCGGCAGCACCAGCGCGGCCGAGGTGCTGCTGCGGAAAGCGGACTCCGCCATGTACCTGGCGAAGACGGCTGGCGGGGACCAGTTCCAGGTTGCCGACTCCAAGGCCACGGCGCGCGGTTCTGGCGTCACCTCCGGCAGTGTGTCCCCGCCTGAAGCTGGCCGCCCAGCCGCAGGCGCGCCCCCGGGGCGCCGCCTCCGGCCCACACCGGTCAGCGCCCAGGCGCCGCGCCCGGCAGGTCTCCCGGCAGCGCCGGAAGATGCGACGGGAGTCCCTGCCCGCGCCGACTCAGGATCGACCACCAGACGCAGGCCGCCGCTGGTGGCCCCGGGAAGATCGCCTCAAGTCGGCCCAGATACTCCCGCCTGGACTCGACCCAGAGGGCGCGGCACGTCATCCGCTTCCCCGCGGGACGGGGACCGATGATGGGGTCGCGGCGCCCTCCCGGTGGACCAGCCGCGCCAGCGCGACGTCAGCTGGCTGGTCACGCCTGGTGCGCCCCAAGCCTTGGCACGCTTCGAGGTGGCAGCGGCGCTCCGCGATCGACTGCTGATTTCGCCGGCCCGCCAGTCGGGCCCCGCTGCTCCTGAAGGCAGCTCCAGCCCCAAGGCGGCCCTGCGGCAGACGCGGCTCAGCCCGCCAGCGGCTCTTGGAGCGACAGCCCCGGGAACCGGGCGAACCCCGCGTCGAGCCTCACCCAGGTGACGCCGTGCTCGCTGGCCAGAGCGGCCAGGCAGGCGTCCGGCACCGAGTTGCCTCGAGCCGGCAGCTGGTGGCACACGCCGGCGAAGATCGACCTGTGCGACGGGCCCGGACGGATGGGAACCGCGGCCGCAGCCGCCGGCACGACGTCACAGAACTCGATCACCGCCTCTGGCCCGGCCGGTTCCCTGTAGACGCGGTGGTTGGTCACGATCCGCACGAATGAGCTCAAGACCAGCTCCCTGACGCCGACGGGCTGATCACCGCCGAGGCCCTCCTCCAACCGGGCCCGATACTCCTGGCGCCGATCGCTCTCGCGTCGATGGCGCATAGCACGTAGACGTTGGCGTCAGCCAGCAGCATCCCGCAACCGTTGTCGCCGAGCGGTCCGGCGAGCGCATCCTCGTCCTCAAGATCCGCCCCGGGCCGCCGGCCCGAGCCCCCGGCGGTGGGAAGCGCGACCCGGCGCCTGGTGGAGGCCAGCTCCACGCGCTCGATCGGCAGCACCCTGAGAGCGTCGTCGACCACCTCCCCGAGGGCGCCGTGCCCGGCGGCGGCCCTGGCCCTCGCCTCAGCGAGGAGGCGATCGTCGATGTTGACGGTGGTCCTCATGCCTGGATCGCGGTCTCACCCGTACGCATCACGATGCGTTGGTCTCGCCGGGCTCAGAGCAGCAGCCGCGCCGGCGGCGGCCCGTCCTCCACGACCCCCGCCGCGGCCTGCCCGACCGGCTGGCGTCGCCTCCGGCCCGGCCCAGTCAGCGCCCCGCGCGAAGCGCGCGCGGCCCCCATCCGGTGAGCCTCCCAGCGGCGCCGGACTGAAGAAAATGTAACGGGCGGCCCCGCAAGCGCCTCCCCAGGATCGCCTACCAGGCGTACGCCTCCGGCGCAGCCCCTCCGGGCCCCGGGAAGATCTGGTCGAGCCGCTCCAGATCCTCGTGGCTCAGTTTGACCTCGAGAGCCCTCAGCGCGCCGTCCAGTTGCTCGAGGGTGCGGGGCCCGATGATGGGGGCCGTGACCCCCTCCTGGTGGAGCAGCCAGGCCAGCGCGACGTCAGCCGGTCGCTCACCCTTGGCCTGGCAGAACTCCTCGTAGGCCTCGAGCTGGGAGCGGTGCTCCGCAACCCGCTCCTGGTTGCGCTGGTCGGACCGTCTGCCCTCCTCCTGCTTCCGGAGGGCCCCGCCCAGGATTCCCGAGGCGAGGGGGCTCCAGGGGATCAGGCCCAGGCCGTACTCGCGGCAGGCGGGCAGGACCTCCAGCTCGACCTGGCGAGCCAGCAGGTTGTAGAGGGACTGCTCGCTGACCAGGCCCATGAAGTGGCGGGCACGCGCCTTCTCCTGAGCCCTGGCGATGTGCCAGCCGGCGAAGTTGGAGGAACCAGCGTAGATGATCTTGCCCTGCTGGCGGAGCACCTCGAAGGCCTCCCAGATCTCCTCGAAGGGAGTCTCCCGGTCGATGTGGTGCATCTGATAGAGGTCAAGGTGGTCGGTCCGGAGCCGGCGCAGCGACGCCTCGCAGGCGTGGCGGATGTTGCGGGCGGAGAGGAAGGTGTCGTTGGGCCAGTCGGTGGTGGAGCCGTAGAGCTTGGTGGCGATCACCACCTTCTGGCGCCGCTCCCCTCCCTGCGCGAACCAGCGCCCGACGATCTCCTCGGTCAGCCCCAGCTGCACCGACCGCCCGTAGACGTTGGCGGTGTCGAAGAAGTTGATCCCCACCTCCAGGGCCCGGTCCATGATCCGGAAGGCGTCCTCCTCACTGGTGAGAGGACCGAAGTTCATGGTCCCGAGGCAAAGCGGGCTGACCCTCAGGCCGGACCGACCGAGATGCGTGTACTCCATGGGCACGGTCGCCTCCACTTGAATGGTCGAGCGGGCACGCCAGATCCCGTCCAGCGGCTGCCGAAGCAGCGGCCGACGCGTCCATTATCTGCCCTCGAGAAGGAGGAGCCCTCCCAACTGAGTGCCCGGCGGCGGCACCCGCTCGGGAGGGGCGGCCTCGCCCGACCTGCAGCCAGTCCGGCCACTGGCCCCTGGATGGGGCTCCCTCGCCTGGTTCACTGGCCGGGCGGGGGCTCGCCCTCCCCCGCGCCTCCCCCGTGGCTGAGGTCGCGGGCCAGATCCCACCAGCGGCCATGGGTCGCCACGTCCACGCCGCACCGGGTGGCCGCGGCCTCTTTGTCGGCCGCTAGAGCGCGGCCTTCCGGCGGCCAAGACCGTCAACGCGCCACCCCGGGGACAGGTGGCCGCGCTGGCGCCTGGTGGCGGGGCGGAGGCTCAGCCGCGGGGGCGGGGACCGGAGGCGCTGCGGGCCGGCGCGGCCGCCCGGCTCCCCACCCTGCCCAGACTCAGGAAACCGACGAACATGACGGTGATCCCGATCGACTCGGCGATCCCCAGCTGAGCCAGGGTCCCGCCCACCGTCTTGGCCAGCGAGAAGCCGGCCGCCACCACCAGGGCCCCGGCGGTGAGGAGCCCGTTGCAGAGCACCTGATCGGCCCCGGCGTGCTTGCGGCTGAAGCGAATCGCCGACCAGCCCGAACCACCGACCAGCACCATTGTGCCCAGGATGTTGAACGTGACCGCCGCCACGAAGAGCGGTGTCCCGTGGCCCACCAGCGCCGTCCCCAGCACCCCGGCCGCAGTGGTCAGCTTGGCGGCGTTGACGGGGACTACGGCGGCGTCGGCGGCGATGATCACGGTCAGGACACCCAGCACCACAGCCGAGATCCGCGCCACCCGCTGGGGGGCCATCAGGAAGACCGTGCCCAGGGCCAGGTAGATGACCCCCAGGACGCCCCCCAACAGGTAGAAGGCGCGGAAGAGCGGCACCGAGAAGCCGTTGGCCTGCCCTATGGCCTGCGTCAAGGCGGCCGCCGAGAAGATCGCGAGCCCCACCCCCCAGGCGGCGAACGCCGCTCGGCGGCTGCGGGCCCACCGCCCCCAGACGACTGCCGAGAACGCGGCTCCGAGAACGCACGCGAGGGCTGAGAAGACCATGGGCGGAACCTCCCGGTCGCCATCGAGACTACCACTCGGGGGACGCCGCGGTGGGGGGCATAATCAGGCCCGTGCGGTATCTGGACCTCGACGGCAGCAGGCTCTCGCGGATCGGGCTCGGTTGCTGGCAGTTCGGCGAGCAGGGCTGGGGCTACGGGCAGCAGTACGGGCCCCAGGACTCCATCGACATCCTCAGGCGCGCTCTGGAACTGGGGATCACGGTCATCGACACCGCCGAGCTCTACGGCTCCGGGATCAGCGAGTCGCTGGTGGGGAGCGCGCTCAAGGAGTGGCCTGGGAAGGTCTTCCTGGCCACCAAGTTCCTGCCGATCGTGCCCCTGCCCGGGGTCATGGTCAGCCACTGCGAAGGCAGCCTGGCCCGGTTGGAGCGGCCCTGGGTGGACCTCTACCAAGTTCACTTTCCCAACCCGGTGATTCCGCTGGGATTGCAGATGCAGGGCATGCGCCGGATCCTGGCGCAGGGCCTCAGCCGCTACGCCGGGGTGAGCAACTTCTCCCTCTCCCGCTGGCGGCGGGCCGAGCGCCTGCTGGGCACCCCGATCATCTCCAACCAGGTCCGCTACAACCTCCTCCAGCGCAAGCCGGAGCGCGGCCTCCTGGGCTGGGCGCAGCGCCAGCACCGGGTGGTGATCGCCTACAGCCCCCTCGCCCAGGGCGCGCTCAGCGGCCGGTACGACGCGGATCACCTCCCGGGCGGGGTCCGGCGCAACAACCCGCTCTTCACGCCGACCGCCATGGCGGCAGCCACCCCCTTGGTCACTCTGCTGCGGGAGATCGGGGAGGGCCGGGGAGCCACTCCGTCCCAGGTGGCGCTCGCCTACCTCGTCGCGCAGCCTCAGGTCATCGCCATCCCGGGCGCCAACTCGGTCGCCCAACTGGAGGCCAACGTGGCCGCGGCCGACATCGAGCTGGGCGCCGACGAGCTGCTGGCGATCCGGAGGGTGGCCGACCTGGTGGAGTACTCGAGGGCTGCGGCCGCCGCCCAGATGCTGGGCCGCCTGACCCACCGGAGTGGAGCCAGGGACCCGACCAGCGCCTGAGCGGGCCCGTCGCCGCCGGCGGGATCGGCCCGCAATCTCGGCGAGCCGGGCCGGTCCCGCGCTCCGGCTTTGGTCGAGCCGCGAGGTGCCCGAGCGAGTGCGCGACGCCACCGAGGATTGGCCGACTGTTCACCGTGGCGGGAACTGGGAGGGAGAACGGGTGCCCCATGCCCCAACCCGCATGAGCTGGCCGCGGAGTGTCGGCCGCACGGCGGCCGGGGTGGCCGAGGCAGCCACGCCGGCCGGGCCCGCCGGACAGCCGCCTGCGCTGAACCGCGGTGGCGGGCCACCGCCCCCAGCACCTGGATCCGCCGGCCTGAGAACGTGGATCCCGGAGGGGGGCCGCCCTGCCAGTCGCACTGGCCCACGGGCTTACCCAGTTGGCAACCTTCTCGAACCTGTGCCGGGGAGCGCTCAGGGGGCCGCGGGGGCGACGTTTCCGTAGGCGACCGCGAAGCCCGCGCTGGTGAGCGCCGATGGGACTGACACGATGGCCCCACCCTGCACCATGACTACCTCGGTCGTGGAGAGTGAGGTCCCACTGGCCCCCAGATTGGTGAAGGTCACATTGGGGCTGTAATCCCCCAGCGTGGCCACCGTCCCCGTGGAGGAGATGGTGGGCGCCTCCACGATCCACTCCGCCGAGGAGAGGGGGCCGCTGTACACCTGATCGGTGCTGAAGCCCACTCCGGTGGTGTTGTCCCGCACGCTGATCGCCCAGGTCGTCCCGCCCACCTGCCCGATGTTCACCGTCACCGTGTCGCCCGGCGAGACCACGATGTTCGGAATCGGAGTGGCCGGGGCGGGAAGGATCTCCCACCAGGCGAAAATGCTCACCTGATTGGTGCTGTGGTGGTAGATCTCCGCCACCCCAGCCTGAATCAACGAGGAATTGGCGGCGCCGTCAATGCCCGCCCACTCGGCCGTCGCCGTGGTGGTGCCGCTGGCGGACAGGTTGGGGACCGTGAAGGTACCCGCCACCGAGGTGTAGGGGCCGTCGCCAAGCTCGTACCCCGACCAGTTGGAAGAGTCGATGGTGGCCGGCGGCGCCGTGGCCGTGGTGGCAGTCGTGGCCGGACTGAAGTAGCCGAAGGCGTCCACGATGACGTCGGTGTTCCCGGCATGGTTGTAGATGGTGACCGCGCCGCTGCCACTGAGCGTGGCCACGGTCAGGTTGGGCACCACTTGGCCCGCCGTCCAGTTGAGGTCAGACGCCACGGGGCGAACTCCTCCCGGGTAGACCGTGAGGTAACTGGCCGCGGTGGTGTCGGCGACGGTCGCGTTGGCGACCACCGCGGTGGCGTCGCCTGGGATCCCGCCCACCCCGGCGAGCTGCGCCAGGACGGCCTGCCCGGGCCCCAGCGCCGTCCCCGTCTGGCGGGTGTCCAGCACCCTGACCGGAGCGATCGGGGTGAACAAGCTGGGATTGCCCCCGGTCAGAGTGCCAGCGCTGAAGAAGCCGTCGACGTCGACCACGACAGCGGCGCTGCCACTCTGGTTGTAGAGGCTGATCTGCCCGCCTGCCCCGACTGGCACCAGCACCCGGTTGGCGACGGTCTCACCGGCGCTCCAGTTCAGATTGGAGGCGCTCGGCCGGCTGCCCCCGGCGGGATAGACGGTCAGGTATCCGGCCGCCGTGGTGTTAGTGACGGTCAGGTTGACGAGCACGGCCGCGACTCCGCTGGGCGGTACGCCGCCCACTCCCGTCGCCTCCACGGCGAGGGTGCTTCCAGGACCCACGGCCGTGCCCGCATTGGGATAGCCGCTGCCCGCCCGCGTGTCGGTGATCCTGGCCGGCGCCAGCGCCAGGTAGCTCCCGACCGTGCTCCCGGCCGCCTCCGGAGCGAAGTAGCCTTCGAGGTCCACGATCAGGGCCGTGCTCCCCGCGGAGTTGTAGAAACCGACCTGGCCTCCGCCGCCCACCGGCACGATCACCAGGTTGGCCACCGTCTCCCCCTGGACCCAGTTGAGGTTGGAGATCACCGGCCGGGAAAGTCCCGCTGGGTAGACGGAGAGGTAGCTGGCCGCGGTGGTGTCGGTCACCGTCACATTCAACGCCACCGCGGTGGCGTTGGCGGGAACACTGCCCCCGATGACCGTGAGCGCGGTGGTTCCCTGCGGGCCCAGGCCTCCTCCAGTCACCCTGGTGTCGAGCAGGCGAGTCGGCGGCAGAGCCGAGTATGCCGCTCCCGCCGTCGAGGCGGCGGCTCGCTCAGGCGCCGCCGACAAAGTGGCCGCGGCCTCAGCCGGTGGCGCCAGTGCCAGGGCCGCGCCGGCACTGAGCAGCAGGCCCGCAGCCCCGGCCGAGAAGAGGCGACGCGCCGCTGGGAGGATGGACATGGGGCTGACCCGAGACTACCACCCGGGAACCAGATGGCCAGTGACAGTGGGGTCACGATGCCTTCACCTGGTTCAAGAAAGCTGACCCTCGTCGGGTGCCCGCCGTCCCTCCCCCGGCCAGGTTCTCGCCGCGGCGACAGAGCGGGCTTGGCCCGGGAGGCCCACCGGGAGCGATGTGGAATCTCCCGCCCTGCGGGCCCAGCCTCGTGCCGGCCGGGCACCCTCAGCGGGACACCGCCGATCCGTTTGGATGCGCCTGCGGGTGCTCCCACAGCACCGGCTGCTGCCGCTCTCGACCACCGATATCGCCCGCACTCGGCCGAGGTCGGCAGCCGGGTCAATGTGAACGACCCGTGGGTCGCGGCCACCGTCATCTCCCAGGGATCCCCAGTGGTCACCCGGGACGGCGGCCTCGCCCCCCTTGAGGACGCGCTCGGGCTCAGGATCGTCCAGGTCTGAAACCTGCGGGGTGCCCGCCATGGCATCGCACTGGTCTCGCCCGCGGCGGGGGGTGGTTCACATCGACCTGACCCCAGGGCAATCGGCCGCACTGCGCCGGGGGCGGGGGGGGCAGGACCAACTCGGTGGTCCGGAGCAATGCCGTGGCGCCCGGGGCCAAGCGGGTGTGGGGTGTCTGCCGCCCGCGCGGCGCGGGCGCAACCCGACGCGCTGGACCACTCCGGACCGCGGCGCGGGAAGCTGGTCCATGGTGACCGGCGAGGGGAGCCGCCTCGTTGAGTCGGCTCTGGGCGTCAAGCGAGGTCCGCCAAGCTCGAGGGTGAAGTGGCGTGCCAACGACGCTCCGGAGCCCAGGCCCGCCAGCCCGGGCCGGTGGGTCGCGTGGGCCAGCCCAGGGCGGGGCCCGCGGCGGGGCTGGCCGGTGGCGATGAGGCCGTCAGGATCCGTGTCTGAATGAGTCCGCAGTTCGCGAAACAACAGCCGGGGCAAGCGTGTGGTCCCCCCGATCAGGGCCGTGAGGGCCGCCGGGTGCTCGGCGGCCGGCCCCCCAATCCATCTTGCGAGCCCGAGCCCGGCCCGCGGCCGGGCGGGGCCCCCGAGGATCTGAAGAGCCGGTCACGGAGTGGGGCTGTCGATGGCGGCCGTGTCGCGGTCCAGTGGACGACGGTTCGGAGATGCGGCCGGGACCGCACCGTGGGTGTCGATGGCCCCCTGTGCGCGCGTGCTCCGTCTGCTCCCTGGGGTTCTGCTGCTCGGCTTGGGCCTCGGTTGGCTGGGCCCGATGGCTTCTCCGGTGGTGGCGTCGAGCGCACCCGCTTGGGGACTCCGCTCGATCGACACCATGGCCATGTCCAAGGACCGCCTGCGCAACCAGACTCCGGCCACCGCCATTCGGCGGGAGTTGGCGACTGACCGAAGTGCTGGCGCCAACACAGTCGCGATCGAGGTGCCCTACGACCCGGCCAGCTCCTATTCGCCGCCGGTCACCCCGGGCTATGAGGCGACCTGGGTGAACACCGCCCATGCTCTGGGCATGCACGTCTGGTTTCGCTCGCATTGGAACAGCTGGGAGGGGGACTACAACTTCGCCAAGGAGACCCCCACGACCACTCCGGGGCGGGCCCTGGGCACGGCTGCCGCGGTGCTCTCCGGCCAGGACACCTCCTCCTACCTCGCCTTGACCTACCACTGGATCCTCGACCACCCCTCCTATTTCCACAACGGCGACATCTTCACCCCGGCGGCCGAGCCCGAGAACGCCGGGATAGCCCCCTACTGCCAGGGACCGTGCATGTTCGCCAGCGATGCTGTCTACAACCAGTGGCTTCAGGACAGCATGACCGTGGACCGAGCGGCCTTTGCGAATCTGGGGGTGCAGGTCCAGGTCGGGTACTGGGGCACCAGCGGTTGGATAGCGACCCACGGGTACTTGAGCCAGGCCACCGTCCAGGCCATGGGAGTGCTGTCGGTGGACGACTACTTCCAGTCCCCGGCGGCGCTGGTCGCCAATCTCGCCCAGATTGAGGCCACCTACCAGGTGCCCCTGGTGGTGGGGGAGTGGGGAGACATCTGGGACGGCGGCAATCAGACGCTGATGGTGCCGGAGGTGAATTCGGTCATGGCGGCCGTGTCCCGGCTCAACTATGTCACTGGGTTCAACTACTTCCGGGACATCGGCTACAGCCAGGGGGAGGGCATCCTCAACCCCTCCACCCTGCAGCTGAACGCATCCGGCCTGGTGGTCACCCACTGGTTCAACCTCATGGCGCCAGGTGTACCCGTCCCGGCGGTCGAGCCCGGTCCCCAGTCACGCCCGGCCCCGGTGGCCAGTTCCGCGCCGGCCACTGAGCCGCCCCTCGCACCGGCGAGGCACATCCCGCCTGCCGTCCCAGCCGGGGCCGCAAGGGTCGGCCCCGGTCCCGGACTCGTTCCGCGGCCCCCGACCTTGAGCGCTGCCCCGGCGGCGCTTCGCATCCCGGCGATCACCCGTCAAGGGCGAGGCAAACCGTCCGCCCCGCTGCTCTGGATCGCGGTCCTGGCGGTCGGCCTGCTGATCGTCCGACCCCGGGTGTACCGGCGGCGGTCCTGGTCCCGTCATTGGGGAGCCGGGCCGGTGATCCGGTAGAGCCGCCAACGCTCGGACGTGCCCAAGCTGGCGACCTTGGTGGCGAAGCCGTCCCCGTTGGTCCAGAAGGTTGGATAACGGTGATCGATGGCGTCGAGTCTAGTCACGCCCAGGGGCTCCGGGACGAGGAAGTACCCGATGTGGTAGGCCTGCGGGTCGCTGAGGGCAGCCTGGAAATCCAGGTCACTGGTGACCACGAAGAGTCGCGGATCCGGGCTGCCCACGATGATGGGAAAACCGCTGAACGAGTCTACCAAGACCAGTTGGTGGCCGCGGTCCAAACGTTCGACGACTCGACCCAAGCTGAGTTCCTGAAGCAAGCCGTTGGCAAGGGGACGGTTCTGCCTGGCGGCCGCGACCACCTGATACTCCTGCAATCCCACCCGGCTGTTGCTCATCGCCGCCAGGGTCGACAGGCTGCTGAGGGCCAGTGCGCCCACCAGCACGAGACCCGCACCCGCCCTCACTGATCCCTTGGGGAGCAGTCCGATCGCGTAGGCGGCGAGCACGAAGCTGAAGGGGATCACGCTCATGAAGTAACGGAGGTTGAAGTTCAGGCCTCCCTTCTCGATCAGGTACAAGATGAGCAGGAGGGGCGCCGTCGTCATCAACAGCACGGCGGACCCCAGCAGCAGCTTCCGCCGGAGCACCGCCACCCCCAGCGCCACTCCCGCGCAGAGCAGGTAGCCGGGGTAGAGACGGATAACCTCCGAAGCGACAAACCCCACCGCCGCCGGCCAGGTCTCCTCCCGCCTGGCGGCGGCTGTGCTGGCGTTGTTGACGACCCCTTGCAGGGACAGGTTGGAGTAGAGACCATTGAGGAAGTAGAGGGGGTTGTGCATCAGGAAGGCGCTGGCGCCGATCCAACAGAGCACCGCGAAGGCAACCGGCAGCAAGTAGAGCAGCAACCGCGCCTCCATCTCCCGCCGCGGTGCGCCCGACCGCCACTGGCTGACCGCGATCACCCCCAGGACCATGATCGCAAACGGGATCGCTTCGTAGCGCACGAAGGTGGCGGTGGCGACCGTGACCCCGATTCCCACCAGCAAGGCGTCGCGTGGCCGGCGCAGCCAGCGCAACAGGAGCAGGCCCGTGAGCAGCAGGAAGAACATCAGGGTGATGTCGCTCATGCCGTTGGCGCTGTAGAGCAGGACCATGGGGTTGATGACCCAGGCCGCCACCATGGCCAGCCGCAGAGGCCACCGAATGCTCACGTCGCGCAGGAGCAGGCTAATCACCACGGCGCTGCCGGCGCCGAAGCATGCGGTCTCGATGTTGCCGGCGAATCCGCGGTTCACCAGCCATGGGAACCAGCCCTTCAAGGCCACCAGGGGCAGCTCGAGGAAGCTCGGCAGGGGGTTCCAGATCAGGCCGATGGCCGCCAGGTGGGGGTCGCGCGAGAACAGAACATAGAAGGCGTTGGCCACTCGTGAGAGGGCATCCACGGTTATGTAGTTGAGGTGAAACACGAGGTCGTGAGCGACCCAGAGGTTCAGCCCGAGGCTGAGGGCGAAGATCAGGACTGATTCCCGACCCAGTCCGCTCCCCAGACGGCGGGTCCGCGCTCTCAGGTCGGCGAGGCTGCTCACCGGCGCCCCGGCGCGGGGCGCGCCAACGGAGACTCCATCGCCTGCCGGCGCCAGCGTGCTGGCAGGCTCCGCCACGGTCACAGCGTCGCACCACCGTTGAGAAGCTGAGGAGTTCGGATGCCCGGTGCTGGGTAGCCAGTGAGGCTGACCACCGGCAGTGGCGACGTGGCCGGCAGTGGCAGCGGCGACGTGGCCGGCAGTGGCAGCGACGACGTGGCCGGCAGTGGCAGCGACGACGTGGCCGGCACCGGCAGCGACGACGTGGCCGGCACCGGCGACGTGGCCGGCACCGGCGATGTGGTGGATGTCGGCACGGGCGAGCTGGCAGGTGTCGGCAGGGGAGACGCGGAGGGCAGCGAGGACGGTTGGGAAGTGGAACTAGGGCCGCCCGCCGATCCGCCCGCCACGCCAGGCGGCCTGGCCTCCAAGGTGCGGATGCCGACCCGCGCGTTCGCCGCCGAGACGCCCTCTTGCCGGGGTTCCCCCGGGGAGGCTACGGAAACGGTGTCACGGCCGTGCCTGGGAGGCGCCGACCCGGACGCGGCCAACGACGCCCAGGTCGCGGCCACCACCGCCGCCAGGCCCACCAAGGTGGTGGTTTGAGCCACCCAGCGGCGGCGGGGGGAGGCTGGGTCGGCTCCGCCAGCGCCCAACACCAGCGCGGTAATCGCGCTCTCGGGCGTGGAGACCCGTCGTCCCAAGAGCTCCATGGCTCGGCCGCCACTCATTCCGGAACCCGGGGGCGGTGGGGTCAGCCCGTGGGTGGTCTTCTCCCAATACACGTGGTCAGTGAGCAACTGGTAGCTGGCCTTGAGCGTGGCGATGCTCATCATCACCCAGTAGGCCGGGTAGGTCAGGGCAAGCCGGGTGAGCCCGAAGGCACCGCTCTCGGTGGCGCACCAGAGGGTCACGTACACAAAGAAGAAGTTGCCCAGCAGCAGCTCCAAGAGCGCCAGATAGTAGGTCTCCGGGGGGAACAGCGCCGCCACTGCGGTGGGCTGGCCGAGAATCCAGACCACCATCAGGCCCCACAGCAGCAAATTGAGCACGGCGGTGACGTACGTTCCGGCCAGGGTCAGCTGCACTGACATCCAGGCGCGCCACCCGAGATCCCGCCAGAGCTGGACCGGGTGGCGCATGTTGACCGCCCACGTGATGAAGTAGCCCTTGGCCCACCGGGAGCGCTGCTTGGTCCAGTTGACGAAGTCACTGTTCGCCTCCTCCCAGGTCACCGAATCGACGATCAAGGTGCGATAACCGGCGCGGTGCAACCGCACCCCCAGGTCGGCGTCCTCGGTGACGTTGAAGGGGTCCCAGCAGCCGACCTTCCGAAGTGCCGTGATGGGGAAGTGGTTGGAGCTGCCCCCGAGTGGGACCGGCAGTCCCAGGCTGACCAGACCGGGGAGGAAGTAGTCGAACCAGCTGAGGTACTCCAGGGCGAACCACCCGGTCAGCCAGTTCTGGCTCGCGTTGTAGTACGCGAGATGTCCCTGAACACAGCCCAGCGGCGCGCCGTCGTCATTGGCATGGCGGCGGAACACGGCCAGCGCCTTCTTGAGCTGGTCCGGTTCCGGGCGGTCCTCGGCGTCGAAGATCACCACATACTCGCCGCGAGCGAACTGCAAACCATAGTTGCAGGCCTTGGGCTTGGTTCGCGGGCCGCCGTTGGGGACCACCAGCAGCTCGCAGAATGGAGGCACCTGCAGCTGCGCCAGCCGATCACGCGTCTCGTGATCGTCCTCCTCCACCAGCAGCTTGACATCGAGCTTTGCGCGCGGGTAGTCGAGCGCTTGCAGATGCTGCAACAGCTCGGGGACCACGCCGGCCTCCCGGTAAATGGGGCACAGCACCGTGAAGATTGGAAGGTCGCTAAGCCCCTTCAGCTCTGACGCGGGCACGTGCTCACCGGACCCCGCCCTGGCACCCCTTATGACCACCCGGGTCCTGTAGATCAGCCAGATCGCGTAGGCGAGGGTCACCCCGCTCATGGCAGCGATCAAGGCCGCTCCCCTCCAGACCATCAGGGCGACTGCCGCCAGCCCGCAAAGGCCGAGCGCGAGCCGCCACTGGCGCGGGGTCAGCTGCTCCTCAGCCGAGGCGTCCAAGTGGTTCTCCTTGAGAGACGTGATCGCGGTCGCGAGAATCGCGTCCCGGAACAAGGAGAGTTGGGCCTGCCGGATGGCGGAGGGGGGGGCGGCGAACCACCGCAGCGGTCGTCCCACCGCTGCGGCAACCAGGGCGCGCATCTCCTGGTCGGAGGGGTCCACCGCCGCTATCCAGACCTTGCCCCTGGTCCACTTGAAGGGCACCACCTGGAGCCGATGCGCCTCGGCCGGCGTGAGGAGGGCCGCGCAGCACTGGTCGACTCCGGTGGCGGCGAGGTCGACGCCCGGCACCCCCCAACCCGCGGCGAGCTCTTCCCAGACATCAGTCTCCGCGGCCAGCCCCTCCGCCACCAAGCACTCACCGAGGCGCACCTGATGAGACGCCTGGAGACGCAACGCTGTGTCCAGGGCGTCGGGGGGAAGTGCATGACGGGCGACCAGACGCTCGCCGAGTGGGGGGAGCACAGTCACTGCAGCCAATTGCGCGCTCTGGCGGGGACGGAATGCGCCGACGCGTCCGCCGGGCTCGCCCCCGAGAAGGCGGTGGCGCCGCGGCCCGACGGGCCGCAGGGGGTCGACCGGGAGCCGCCTCCATGAGTCATGCTCCGGAGCCGGTGGCGGAGGACCGCAAGCTCCACCAGCATGGCCGCGCTGTCAGCGAGTGGCCGCACGTGGGTGCCATCAGCATGGCGCCAGACCACGCCCACCTCGGCCACCCTGATTCCACTGAGTTGAGCGCGCAGCAGGACCTCCGCATCGAAGCCAAAACGCAGGCACCGCAATTGGGCGAAGCAGACCGCTGCCGCCTGGTCCGTGAAGAGCTTGAAGCCACACTGGGTGTCCCGTAGCCCGGAGAGGACAAGGTGTCGCAGCAGGTAGTTGTAGCTCCTGCTCATCAGCTCCCGATGAGGCGGCTGGGGAAGTTCGACCCTGGAGTCGAACACAGACCGTGACCCGATGGCGACCCCCGCCCCGCGCTCGAGTTCCGCCTCGAGCTTGGCGACCTCCTCTATTGGAGTGGACAGGTCGGCGTCAGTGAACAGGCGCCGGCCGCCTCTTGCGGCCAGCATGCCGACCCGCACAGCTGCGCCCTTGCCATGGTTCTCGGGCAGGGAGATGACTTGCATCTCCGGCCAGGAGGACTCGACCTTCTTCGCCAGTGAACGGGTCGCGTCGCGGCTCCCGTCGTCGACCACAAGCACCTCGTAGGCACGGTCCCCGCCATCGCAGAACTGGCGGATGCGCCAGAGGGCGTCGGGCAAGCGCGCCGCCTCGTTGAAGGCGGGCACGATGACGCTGAGCTTGGGTGGCTGGCCCATCACGACTCCACGTCTCCCGGAGCCGCGCGGCGCCCATCCACCAGGATGGTGGTCACCCCCGCCGTCGGCCGCAGCACCCCGCCGATCATTGGTTTCCAGACCTGATCGGCCCGGCGGTACGGCGCTGCCCCTGGGGCCAGCTGGGGCGCAAGCGCAGTGCTGACACCTTCCGGTGGCTGCAGAGGGCGACGGGGACAGCCGTCAGAGGTGGGCTGTCGAGTCCAGATGGCGGCTTGGCCATCACCAAGAACGCCTTGGGAGTTCCGCGAGCGGGGTCGAGAGCGGGTTGGCGGCCGGTCTGGAGCAAGGCGCGCCGACTTCGGCACGCTGGTCGCTCAGGCATCCCTCTGGGAGTCCGAAAGCCAACCGAGGTCGCACTGCCGGGCGCCCGGCGATGATGAACCTCGACTTTCGCTTCGATCGCTGCGGGTTGACTTGCCCGGGCCCGTCGCACCGCCTGCTCGGCGCAGCCTCCGGCGCTGTGGTGGATATCATCCGGCGCGAGGACGACCCACCGCTGGAGCGGGTCAAGCGGGATGTGGCGCTCACCGCTCACACCCTGGTAGCCGTCGGGATGACCGACTGCGTCACGAAGTCCGTCCCAAAGGACTCCAAGGCGGCGTCGGCTCCCTGGTACAGACGGCTCTGAGGGGTCTGGGCCGGAGGCGGGACGTTGTTGAAGAAGTTCTCCACGTCCAGAACCATGTTCTGGACAGGTCCTCCGGCCGGCTGCAGGTTGGGAGCTGCCCGTGGGCCCGTGACCAGAGGAGAGGTCAATTCGATCCGCTCGTAGGAGATGGCTCCTCCAACCCGGACCGGCCAGGTCCAGGAGACGGTCGCCCACCGTCCCTGCACGCTGGGGTCGGAGTAGTTGAGCAGGAGCGCGGTGACGCCGTGGCCCAGCGCCACCGTCCGCGCGCTGACGATGTCGTAGTTGTGGAAGAGGAAGCAGTTCTCCACGGTGTAGGTGAGCAGAGCGCTGTTGTCGGGAGTGGTCACCACATCCGCCCACAGCACCGAGTCACCGCTGCCGCCCCCGGAACGCATCAACTGGTAGCGGACGTACGACGATCCCGACCCGAAGTACTGCGTCCCCCAGGGGTAGGTGGCAAGCAGCCCGAGCTGCCAGCCCCTCGGTACGGCGGTGCTGGTCGTCATGGCCGCCACCGTCGGTGCCCCCGAGCCGTCGGCGAAACTGGCGTAGAGTCCGAGCGACTGGTCGGCCAGGACGAAGAGGCCGAGCCCGAGCAGGACGGTCACCACCCGGGCGGATCGTCTCCAGGTCATGCCTCTCAACCCCGTGACGGGAGTGGGCCATCTGCTCCCGGAAGCTGCTCCGGTCGGGTTGCGCGCGCCGAGTTCGGCCGCGGGCCGCGCCGGCCGTTCAAAGCGGGCCGGCCGCGACAGCCCGAAGGCGGGCAGCAGCCAGAGCATGACCGCCACCCCAGCGCCGAACAGGACCAGACCACTGACCTCGTGGAACCCCCCCAACGCGAATCCGGGGTGGCCCGCCCGGGCGAGCATGACGATGGCCACGATCCGGCCCACGTTGAGGACGAAGGTGGTGAGGAGGCCGGCGGCGAGCCAGAACAGACGGCCCAGGATCGGGCCGTTGACCGCGGTCAGCAGCGCTCCCCCGATGAGCAGGAAGCCCAGGACCCCATCCCCACCGGCGCAGGCGGCGCTGACACTGATCTGGAGCGCCGGCCCGGTGGCAGGGTGAACCGCCAGCACAGAAGGGCTGCCCGCCATCTGGGAGACCCCCAGGGACAGGTGGGTCGTCAGCAACGCCAGAACCGCGTCTGTCGCCTGCACAAACCAGGCCAGCACCCCCGACAGCACGCCGATGTAGAGGGCCGGCCACATCAGGAACAGGAGCAGGAGCGGCGCCCGCATTCTCCAGGCCCAGCCCACCCCGTAGGCGAGGATCACCGCCGCGGTCACGAAGAGGGCAAAGGAGAGCACGTCGGGCCGCATCGCCCAGTAGAAGCTGCCCCAGAGAACCGGCGTGATGGCGATCAGGAAGAGCGCGAGCAGAAGCAGCGGGACCCCGAGGATGTGTTCCAATTGCCGGTCCCGGATCGGCGGGGTCGCGCCCCGGAACCTGCCCGCCGCCTCCCAGCTCGCCCAGATGGCTATCAACGGCAGCAGCGGCAAGTAGGCCAACGGGGTGTTCAGACGCAGGTTGTCCAGGAACGTCGCCAGGGTGTAGTGGTAGGCGACCAGGGCCACTATGGCGATCAGGACCGCGGGCCACAGGTGCGCCCGGTCAACCACGTCGAAGGCCGCTCTGGCCCGCTGTGGCAGCGCCACAGAGGCGGTGCCTGGGTGGACCGAATCAGCCATGGGCTGCCGCTCCCAAGGACCGGCGGCGGCGGGCCAGCATCGGCGCCGCAAAGCACCAGGGGTGACGGCCCAGCCAGGTTTGGGGCTGCCGGCCGCCGGGGTCCGGGCCGGGCTGGTCCGGGCCCCCGGCGGCAAGCCGGGGGATTGCGGTCGGTCGAGCGGATCCGGTGGGGTCAGCCACGGCTCAGCTCCCGGGGTGCTGCAGGGCTCGCGCCACCCAGCGGCGCCGGATCGCGGGAAGGGCCATGATCGCGGCCGCCACCAAGAGCAGGGCCGGGAGCCACGGTGCCTCGGGGATGTTGGGCTGGGGAGCGTTCGGCAGGAGGTCGTAGGGCGCCGTGGCATCGACCTGGTTGAAGATGGCGCTGCCACTGGACGCGGGCTGTGACTCGGTGGCGGTGAGGCCGGTCACGCTGTAGAGTCCTAGCGCGGCCGCAGCTGGATTGCCGACGTCCTTGGCCGGGACTGTGACGGTGATGATGCCCGTCTTTGCATCGTAGCTTCCGCTGACTGGGAACGTGGGGGGATACGTGAGCATGAATCCCTGCTGGGTCGCGGCGCTGCCCGGCGCCTGGACGGTGCCGGTCTCGCCGGCGTAGAAGGTGGGAGTCCCGCCCGAGTCCGACTCCATCGCGGCGTAGAAGATGTTGCCCTGCGCGGTGTGGGTTCGGGAGGAGACTGGGGTGGGCAGTTCCCAGCGGGTGAGCCAGATGGCATCCGGGCCGCCCATGCCGCTGGGTACCGTGAGGCTGCCCAACGAGGACACGTGCATCGACACCAGGTAGTTGCCCTTGGAGTTCGGTTGCGCGATGCAGGAGGCGAGCGCCGGCGCCTGCACCAGATCCAGGTTGGAGGAAACGTTGGTTTCCGACCCGAGGGCTGAGTAGTACGCGCTCGCCGACCCGGACGCGCAGTTGAAGGCAGGTGCCGGCCCGTTGACATCCCCCCCGAACAGCCCGGGGCCGCTCACCTGACGGGAGAACCCGATCAGGGCGGACGAGGTGCCCCCCTGCGCGTTGGTGTTGGCGGAGTCCGCCCAGGTGACGTAGGCGGCCCCGGTCGGGCCGACCTGGACCTGAATGAAGTCCAGCAGACCCCGGTCGCCGCCCGTGCTGCAGCCGATCCCGAAGGTGCAGATAGCCCCGTAGTGGTTGGAGTACTCGGTGACCTTGGTGGCTGCGAAGGTGGCGCTGGGGTTGGCAGCGCCGTTGGCTGCCGTCAGGTTCAGGCTCTGGGCAATGTAGACGTTCCAGACACCCTGGGTCGTGGAGGAACCGCACCCGGCCGTCGTGCCGCACCCGGTGA
This sequence comes from bacterium, assembly GCA_021817025.1. The sequence goes on along the minus strand of JAKAWF010000001.1, from coordinate 14,558 downwards.
GCGTCTGGGTGCCGTACCAGACCACGTCGACCTTTCCCGGGCCTCCCGCCGCCACCCACGGGAAGACGTTGGTCTGGAGCGAAGGAACCGAAGCGCTCACGTCGTAGGGCTTGCTCCAGGTCTTGCCGTTGTCCGTCGAGACCGCCAGATAGATCACGCTGGCGCCGTCGATGACCCCGGAGCTGTTGACCGGCGCCTGGGCCCAGACCACGTAGAGGTTGCCGGCGCTGTCGATGGCGAGCGGGCTGAAGTCCTGCCCGGTGGTGACGGTGCTGTTCCCGCTGGAGTCAAGCGGGGCCGCGTAGACAGTGGAGCTGTAGCAGGGGCCACCGGGGTTGTAGGGCGCGCAGATGGAGATCGGGGTGCTGGTGGCGGGAAACGGGGTGGGGACGCCCGAGTACCCGGTGGGGAAGGTGTCCACCACCACCGCGTTGTCGCTCCCGTTGGCGTCGCTGCCGCCGAGTATCGTCCCGGTGGCGCTGGTGTACCCGGTGTGAGAGATGGACAGCGCCCCGGTCTGCTGGTTGACGACGGTGCCTCCCACGATTCCGTCCGGCTCGATCGGCTGGGCCGGGGAGAAGACCTGGGCTTGCGCCTGGGCTCCGGAGGCCTCGGTCACCTGGAGCTGGTTGGAGCCCACCTGACTGGTCGAGGCCTGTCCGAGACCGCAGTTCAAGGTGCACTGGGCGACCTGGTCCACCGCCATGTACTCGCGCCCGGTGGTGAGTGGATTTCCGTAGACGGAGAGCCAGGGACGGTCGACTCCGGCTGTGGTCGACGCGGCGTCGCAGGTTGAGGTGAAGGACCGGCCGCCGTCGGTCGACACGCTGGCGCTGACATTGGTCAGCCCCTGGAGGTCGGCGAAGTAGAGGTTGCCGACCTTGTCGTTGACGATGCTGCTGTCACCCCCGCCGGCGCAGGTGATGGGCTTGCCGAGAGGCGGGGCCTGCGAGGCCACCAGGTGGAAGCTGGTGCCGCCGTCCTCGGACTTCCACACGAAGCTGGCGGTGGTGAGGAAACCGTAGGGGGTGCTGATGTAGATGTCGTGATGGCCGGCCGAGTTCACGGTGGGAGATATGGAGATGCTGGGTTCCCCGGTGATGCGCTGGTTGTCCACCACGACCTCATGGCCGAAGGCCAGCGGCGCTGGGGAGGTGCCGGACGCCCTGGCCACCAGCGGTGGGCTCCATCCGGTGGCCAGGGAGGCCAGCCCGGTCGCGGCCAGCAGCATGACCAAGGCGGCTGGGCGGTGGAACCGCGACGGCCGGGCCGGGGTTTCTTTCTGCAACCGATTGGACTCTTCCATCTCTGTTCCCTTCTCCTCCCGAGCCGGCACTGTCGGACTCGCCCCTGTGCGAGATGCGGTCACCGCGTCCCAACGTCCAGAAGGAGGTGGATACAGCCAAAAGTCCTCGCCGGATCACGCTCCGGGGCCGTGCGGCCGCCGCCAGCAGCAGGAGCACAGGCCGGAGCAGCCGGGGTGGGCCCGTCTCGAAGCTCCTCGTCCGCAAGAGGGCCGGACCAGGCGAGCGAAACTGAGCCCGGTAGCCGGAGCCCCGGCTGGGGCCGCCCCTACGGCAGCGAAGGCGCCGGGAGAGACGGCACGGCCGCAGAGCCTCCCACCGGTGAGACCGCGACTAAGGCCGTGGAAATGGCCGAGGCAGCCTCACCCTCCCCGGCACTCAACATGCCCCCGACCACGGAACGCACCTGGGGCTGACTCGATCCGACCAGCGAGCCCACCTGGCCGGTCGAGGCCGGGATCGCTGAGGCCCCAGTCGAAGCCAGCGTCACGGGCAGCACCCCTCCGGTCAGCGCCGAGGAGGCTGGGTACCCAGCGCAGCTGCCACACCCGGCGGAAGAGCCCTGCGGAGCTGACGGGTAGGCCGTCACTGCTGTGGCTGGCCCCGGCGACGCCAGGGGCCGGTCGCAGCGATCGCACCCGGCAGATGGAACTTGCGGGCCAGACGTGTAGGCTGCCCGCACCCCCCCGGTCGGCACGGGGAGGTGACCAGCCGGGCCCTGGCTGGACCCGCCTGCCAGCAGCGGAAGGACCACCAGGCCGACCGCCAGTGCGATGGCTAGAACTCCGTGGATCGCCGCTTGCGAGACACCGCTGAGATTAGACGCACCGTCCTGCACGGCGGCTTGCAGGCGTGTGCTGCGGCACACAACGGCACGCCGGCCGACCACCACCAGGCCGCCGAGCGAGTCGATTCCAAGCCGCGTGGCCGACTCCCGGGCCTCGCGCAGGGCACGATCGAGCCGGCACCGGTAGGCCTTCAAAGTGATGCCCAGGCGGGAGGCGGCGTCGGCGTCGTGGTGCTGCTCCACAAAGCGCATCCGGAGCGCATCGCGGTAGTGGGTCGGCAGGTCGGCGGCTATCTGATCGCAGAGCTGCCGGGCCTGGGAGCGCTCCCAAATCCGACCGCTCAACTCCATGACCCCGGCGCTTTGGTCCGCGGCCTCCAGGCCCTCGCTTCTCCGCTGGCGCTGGACCAACTCCAGAGCCGCCCAGCGGGTGTTGCGTATCACCACGCGCTCGGGGTCGCCATCGAGGAGCGCGCCGTCACCGCCGGCCACCCTGGCCACGATTCTCGCGAAAGCCAACTGGACCGCGTCCTCCGCGGTGGCGTGGTCGTGCAGGATGGCGAAGGCGTAGCCCACCGCCTGGCTGCGGTAGCGGTCGCAGATCCATCCCAGATCCGGGGCCGGAGCCCGCCCACCCTCGCCGCCGGACGCAGCTTCCCCCACCAGATCCGGCCGCCATCCGCCGCCGAGCGCGGCGCCGACGCTCACTGACTCCCTCCACTCGGCCGCCGGTGAATCCGGCGCTTCCCGCTAGGTTGGAGAATGGTATTGGCTCGTTTCGGCTTTGTCAAGGAGGATTCCAAACCGCCAGGCCGCGCTGACCTGGGCAGGAGGACGCCCCCGCGCGCTCCCGCGCAGTCGAGGCTGCCTCCACCGCCAGACGGCTCTGCCTTGGCGCGCGAAGTCCCCTCGAGCGGAGCCGCGCGCTCGAGGGGATGGGCCGCACCCATGAGCCGTCTTCCTTGGTCGGGAACGATCACAACCCGGATCAGATCACGTCGATCTGCCCAGTTCCCATGTGCTCACGGCTGCGCTCTTCCATCGCCGAGCCGGGGCCGTTGCAGCCGCCGGATCCCGAAGCCGCTGGCCAGCAGGAGGAACAGCCCCAGAATGGGGAGGAGGGGGGCCCATGGAGCCTCCGGGACCGTGCCCCCGGGGGAAGCGCCGCTGCACGGGATCACCCCTCCCACGGTGTAGCTGAGGTCGGGACCACCGGTGTCCACCTGCTGCAGAGAGGCCACGCTTCCACCCGGGGTGGAAGGAGTCCCTTCTTCATAGAAGGTGACGGCGGCAGGATGGAGCAGTACCGCACCCAGGGGCGGGCTGCCGATGTTGGTGACTGGGACGTCGATCACGATCGTGCCATTGACACCCTGGTTGAAGCTGCCGGTGTCGGTATGGACCGGGGCGTAGTTGGTGGTGGTCCCGGTCTTGCTGGCGGTGCCGTCACCGTAGGTGGCAGTTGAACTTGGGACGGCGGAGAGCTGAGCATAGGCGAAGTACTCAGTGCTGCCATAGGTCCAGGTGGCGTACCAGTCCTCGGCGCTAGCGCCGGCGGGCACGTGCGTGGAGAGATTCTGGACCTGCAGGGTGACCTGCAGCACGTTCGGGGTGCTGGTCTGGCTCAGGCCCATGGTCCCCGATTCCAGGCTCAACTGAGGCTGTGGGTTGCCCTGTATGCCGCCGGTCGAGGCGGCCTGACCCGGAGGGTTCTGCCAGAGATCGCCACAGGCCAGGGTGGTGCCCGTCCCCCCAGATGGTGGAGGGGGCAGCACGTCGTTGGTGGGGGTGAGTGTGCCGTCCACAGTCTGCATGAAGGGGGTCACGTTCATCACCCCCCAGCCGCTGGTGTAGTCCCAGCTGGCGCCCGCGCAGTGCTGGCCGTTGCAGCCCAGCGTCACATCGAAGAAGTCCTTGGCGTAGCTGCTGCTCTCCCCCACCTTGTAGATGGTGGGATTGGCGAAGCCCAAGCCTCCGGCTGGGGCCGCCGCCTGCACCCTGGTCCACATGCCCACCCAGAGCGGACTGGAGAGGCTGGTGCCCCCCTCGGTCGTGGCCGCGCCGCCGACCACGATGTTGTAGCCGTTGTCGTAGATGTTGCCGCTCATGGCGGCCACGTCCGGCACCCCCCGGCAGATCGTGCCCGCGGGGTAGGGGGTACCCACGTCGTTCATGGTGCAGGGGATGTTGACGTTGGCGTCGGCCTTCTGGTAGAAGGGCTCGCTGATGAACGGGGCCGGCCCGCCCCCGGTGTAGGTCCAGGACTTCTCCAGGAACCTCGCCTCCGCGGGTGGCGTCAGGCCGTTGGAGTAGAGCACGGTGCCGCCTACGCCCACCGCGTAGCGGCTGGCGGCGGGATAGTTCTGCAGCGGCAGGCCCTGGTTGGTAACGCCGTTGCCGGCGCCGACCACCGGCAGGATCGCGATCGGGCAGGACCCGCCGGTGTCCCCAGCGGAGGAGAACAAGGTCTGCCCCTGGCTGGCGGCCTGCAGCAGGGTCTGCTCCGCGACCGGCTCCAGGTTGTTGCCGAGACCCTGGCCGGCCGGCTCGTTGGGATTGGTCGTCGGGCTGCCGAAGACGGCGTTGCCGGGACTGGTCTCACACTCACCGAAGCTGGCGTTGGCCTGCAGCGGCGCCGTGGGGTCGCTGACCCAGGCCTGGAACATCGACTCCACCGAGGCGTCGGTGAGGGAGTTGGCGAAGTACAGCTTGACCCCATAGGCGTCCGGGGCCATCCCCGTGGACGCCTGCGTGTCCAGGTTCCACTCTATCTGGCCGCTGTTGTCGGTGAAGGGCCCCGGGCCGACGTGGATCACCGTGACCGGCACCTGGGGCAGCTTGTTGTTCTGCTCGAAGACCCGCAGGTCCGCGATCACATTGGCGCTCTGCCCCTCGCCGAAGATCCCGATCTGCTGGCCCTGGCCCATGTTATTGGACGGCATCTGATACATCGACCAGAGGTCGGCGGGGTTGTAGAAGCAACTCAGGGTCGTGGCACAGGTCGTCGTGCCCTGGGCAGGCTTGGGGACGCTGGGCCTGGGCGCACCAGCCGGCGGCCCGAGCGGCGCCGGGGTGAAGTGCTGAAGGGTGTTGAGCCCGACCACGGTGTAGATGCTGTCACCCGCGGGCACCGTCGGCGCAGCCGTGTTGGCGAGGAAGCTGACGCCCTTGGTCTGGTACTTGTCGATCTGCACTCGGACCAGGCTCTCGATCTCAGCCACGGACCCGGTGGCCTCCACCCAGTCCCGGGCGGCGCCGGTCTGGGTGACCGTCAGCCCGCCCTGCTTCAGCCAAGCCAGCACCCTGGAATAGGTGGAGGGGTTGACCCCAAACCTCGCTGCGAACTCCGAGGGGGTGAGGAACTTGTGGTAAGCAGGATTCCCGACCGTGTACTCCGCATGGTAGTAGTCCCGCACGGCCGTCAGGTTGGGCAGCAGGAGGCCGACCCCGATCGTGAGGACCTGGCTGGCCGGGGCCGGCCCCGCCGGGATGAGCTGCGCTGTACCCCCGGTGATGTCGGGGAGTACGTCAGCGTGAATCACCTTGGTGGCCGAGCTGCTCGCTGGGCCCGCCGCGCTCACGGCTCCGGCCCCTAGCGCCAGCGGCGCCAGACCGGCGAAGCTGGCCGCCACCAGCCCGGCGACGATCCTCGGCTGGGTGCGCCGGGGGTGGACGGGCACCCTTGGGCGGGCGGCCGCAGCCTGGCCCGAGGGCCCTCCGGTTCCACGCGCCTTGCCCGCGATCTGGGCAAGCGCCGAAAGAGCCCTGCGCTCGTGCGTTCTCATCTGCTGGTGTCCTCCTCCGGTCTCTGGTGCATGCCCTGCCCGTCCCGTGGCACGGCGTGACTCTGCTCAAGAAGAGGCCTTCGGGCAGAAAAGTCCTCGCGCAGCTCGCCCCGGGTCTCAGAGGAGGAGTCCGACCGTCCCGGCGAGCCTCGCTCGCTCGGAGCCTCGGCCGCGCCTGCGCCGGCGTCGATGACGAGTCCGCCCCACCCACAGCGGAGGGCCCCGGCTGGTACTTCGCCGGCTCTGGTCAGTGGTCCGGATCTGACGGAGAGCCCGTGCCGCGGAGGCAGCCCCACCGTCGCCACCCCGCCGGATCAAGGGTCCCCGTGTCCGGCCTCGGCCCCACCCCGCCGCGGGCAGTGAGTGACGCGGCGGCCTCCGGGAAGGGGCGGCCGGCGCGGGCGGGCCCGGCGTGGTGGACGCCGCGACTGGCCCCCACGAGGACTTCCTGGCACTGCGGCCTCTTCTTGTGGAGAGAGCGAGGTGGTGGTGGGGCCCCAAGGCACCTCGGGGGTTTGGCCCCTGCAGCCAATGAACCGAGGGGGGGACATGTGGGCGGAGGCGCGGCAACCGGACATCCCCCGGCCAGGTCGGGTGGGCGCCGGGTGGGCGGGGGCAGATGCCAGGGCGTGTTCTTGATCTACCTCCGCGCTGTCATCCTGAGCATCACCCGGGGTCGGCGTCGGTCCAGCGATTGGCCTCCAGACAGGCGGGAACCGGTCCCCTCGCCTCTGGCCTCTGCGCCAGCGAGCGCAGGAACCAGGAGGGCGCCCGCCACCGCGCTCCGCCCAGTGGCGGTGGTCGGGGGAGCCCGGTCCTCGAGCCCAACTGTCCCGCCGGCTGCGGGGACTTCGGAAAGCCCACCCTGATGGCCGAGGTGACCGCCGACCGGACCGCGGGGGTGGCGCCCGGGAATGCTGAGGAGCAGTACCGCCTGATGGTCCTGCACGCTCCTCTCGGCATGGCCCTCATCACCCCGGACGGACGCTTCCTCCAGGTGAACGACGCCCTCTGCCGCAGTGTGGGACGGAGTCCTGCCGAAGTGGTCGAGCTGGGGGTGCGTGGCCTGGTCCACCCGGCGGATCGGCGAGCAACCCTTGACATGTTTCGGGATGGGGGCACCCGGGGACGGTTCGTGAAGCGCTACTTGCACGCCGATGGCCACCTCGTCTGGGTGAAGGCCTTCGTGACCTTGGTCCGTGACCCGGCGGGGGACCCGCTCGGCTTGGTGTGCCAGTTCGAGGACGTGACCAAGCAGGAGCGTCGGCGCAAGCAGCTCCTCCACCAGGCCCTCCACGACCATCTCACCGGCCTGCCCAACCGGGCCATGTTCGATGACCGGGCGGTCCAGGCGCTGGCCCGCACGCGCCGCCAGCGGGAGATGCTCGCGGTCCTGTTCTCCGATCTCGACGACTTCAAGGATGTCAATGATCGATTCGGGCACCGGGCCGGGGACGGGCTGCTCCGCACGGTTGCCACCAGGCTGCGGGGCTGTGTCCGAGAGGTGGACACGGTGGCTCGCTTCGGTGGCGACGAGTTCGTGCTCCTGCTCGACGCGCTGACGTCGCCCGACGAGGCGCTCGCCACTGCCGCCCGGATCCAGGATGCTCTGCAGCAACCCCTCGCCCTGGCCGGTCAGGAGGTGGTCATCAGCGCCAGCATCGGCATCGCGATGAGCTCCCCGGAAGTCGCCAGCATAGACATGCTGCTCCGAAACGCCGACGCTGCCATGTACCAGGCCAAGGCGGATGGAGGCGGCCGCTCCCGCGTCTTCGAGCCGGCTGCTCCTCGCGGGGAGCGCGCCTGACACCTGTCGCCGACGTGCGGGGACTCGCAACCTCTGGGCAGCAGCCCTCGAGTTCAAGAGCCACCAGTGCTACCTGGCCGCGACTGGGCCCATGCCCTGGCCGTCGGAGCGCGTGTCCGCGGATGCCGGAGAGCCCGGTCCTGCCGCTGCGGGCCCACAGAGGCGACGTTCATACCCGGTGCGCGCGGACTCCTGAGCGGGCCGGCCCGGACCAGCGCGTTCGGAGCTGTCGACTCCAAGGCGGGAGCTCTCGCACCGGAGCCGGGCCGCGGACCCTCCGACGAGTCGGGATCGGGGCGACCCGGACCGTGACCGGCGTCAGTGTCGGCGCGGGGAATCCGGTGGGGGACCGGACCGCGCCCCCCGGTCCGAGCGACCGCCGCCGGCGGGGACGCGGACTCCGCACCCACCGCCGGCGCCCGCTGGGATCAGGCGTCCTCGGGAAGGTCCGACCCCAGGAGCCGTCGCAGAGGCCGTGTGAGCTTCCAGCTCCGGGAGGAGAGCAGGCGGCGGTTGAGCGTCTGGATGGCGGCGAGCTCCGCCCTCAAGGTGGCCATTTCGGCCCGGGTTCGGGTCTCGGCGCCCCGCGCTCGCTCCGCCAGGCTGGCCAGCTCCTCGGCGCGCAGCCTGACCGTCTGGGCCGCGTAGCGCTGGCGGACCTGCGCCGCCGTCCGCTCCCAGCGCTCCTCCGACCCCTCCGGCACGGCGTTGGATCCGTCGGTTCGCAGGCGGTATTCCGAGATCACCGCGTTGACAAACTGGAACTCGAAGCGGGCCGCCAGCTCCCGCAGGAAGGCCCAGTCCTCATAGACCGGCAGGCTCTCGTCGAAGCGAATTCCGGCCGCCTGGAGCGCGCCGCGACGCACCACCAAGGTGTTTATCGGGATGTAGTTCTCCAGGAAGAGGCGGGCGCGGTCGAACGGCTCGTCGTACTGTTTCAGATGCGACAGGGCTCGAAAGCCGGAGCCGGTGGCCTCTCCCCGCACCACCTGGCCGATCCCGTAGGCAACCGTCGCCTCGGGGTGGTCTCTGAGGCACCCGATCAGGCGGTCCCCAAAGCTCGGATAGTAGACGTCGTCATCGTCGAGAAATGAGAGGTACTCGCCGCCGGCTTGGTCCAGCCCCCAGTTCAGCGGCCGCCCGCGCTGCGACTGGTGGGGGGGCACCACCCCCACCACCACCTCCAGGAGGCCCTCCAGGTGGCCCACCAGCTCCCGCACCGAGTCCGCGTAGGCGGGCGAGGAGCCGTCGATGCAGACGATCGCCCGCAGCGACGGATAGGTCACCCCCACCAGCGAGTAGAGGGCGTCCTTGAGGTATCCCAGCCGGCCCTCTATCGTGCGCACCACCACGTCCAGCCGGCCCGCCTGCGCCGGCGGGACAGGGTCGCCGGTCAGCTCTCGGCCGAGCCTGGGGCCTTCCGAGAGCCGGGCACGCTCTGACGCCAGGCGGAGCTCGAAGACGTACTGGTAGACCTCACCGTTGGGGTTGGCCCGCTGGGAGACACCCGCCAGAGCGGCCACCTCCGGCGGCCCCAGGCTCAGCCGCCGGCCGTAGTCGAGGACCTCGGTCCCGAGCAAGGGCAGGGTGACCCGCTCGATCGCGGCGACATCGTAGCCGCAGCTGAAAGCCAGCGAGGTGAAGCTGCCCGCCGTGAAGAATCGGAGATGGGTCTCGTCCAGGATGCCGGTCGGCTGGGTGCGCCACTCGTCCTGGGCGAGCATGGCCTGGACGTCCACGTGGGTGATGTTGGGAAACGAGCACAGCACTCTGCCCCCGGGGTTGAGCAGCGCTCCCACCGGAGCCAGGACGCTGGCGGGGCTGACCAGGTGTTCCAGGACGTCCGCCAGGATGATCACGTCAAACCGACGCTCGCCGACCACGACGGCGGCGGGCTCGCGGGTGAGGTCGGCCACGATCGCCTCGAGCCCCTGTGAGCGCGCGACCGCGACCGCGTCTCGGTCGATGTCGATCCCCAGCACGCGGCATCCCCGGAGCCGCTCCAGAACCAGCCCCAGATTGCCGGAGGAGCAGCCGATGTCGAGGACCGCCGCCCCCTCCGGCACCCGGTCACAGATCAGCCCATAGGTGCTGTTGCGATTGCCGGGATCGACTGCGAAATCGTACTTACCAGCGTCGCTCGGCATAGATCTCCCCAGGCGTCAGCATGATGTGTGGGTCCCCAGCGCGATCGACTGCCGCCTGCGGCAGGGCGGCGAAGCGAGCCAGGATCCGCTCGACCGCGGACGGTGCCAGGTGCTCGCGCAGCGCCCCCTGGTACTCGGCGACCGCCGCCTGGCCAAAGTACTTGCGGCGCAGATAGAGGTGCCCCACATGGCTGTGGAAGGTTTCCGCCGATCGATCCTTGGCCAGGTCCTGGGCTTCGGTCACGTGCAGGCAGCGGGCCCCGGGCACGTACAGGCAGTGCCAACCAGCCAGCCATGCCCGCCAGCTGAGGTCGACATCCTCGCAGTAGAGGAACAGCCCCTGGTCAAATCCTCCCAGTTCCAGGAATGCCTGCTTGCGGACCAGCACGCAGGCGGCGGCGCACCAATTGGTTTGCCAGGTCGCGGGATCGTACGCCTTGGGGTGTTCGATGGGAAACTGGGCGGCCTCCACGAGGGCGGCCCTGGGGTCCAGCTCAGCGGCGGCCACCAGCTGCTCCAGGCAGTCGAACTGCGGCACCGCGTCGGGGTTCAGCAAGAGCAGGTACTCGCACCCAGCCGGCGCGAGCTCAGCCAGAGCGTTGTGGGCCGCGCCAAAGCCGATGTTGCCGGCGGGAGAGGGCACGTAGGTGGAGCCCGCCCAGGGGCCACCCGACCGGAAAACCTCTCCCGGCCCATTCCCCGGGTCGTTGTCCCAGCAGGCCACCACGAAGCCTCCCTCGACCGGGGCCAGGTGTCCCAAACCCGCCCTCAGCCGCGACAGCCAGCGTTCCGAATGATGCAGGACCACCTGCACCTGCACTCGAGCCGAAGTCGAGGCATGCCCGCTCTCAACGCTCACCGCCGCCATCTTAGGGCGCGGCTGGCGGTGGGCACCGATCCCCGCCCGGTGGGGGGGCCGCCCCTGAGGGGTGGCCCTTGACATCGGCTCGGTCCGGGAGCCGTGACGACCTCGTCGAAGCTGCCGTGTCGCCCCACCAGCGGCGCCCCCTCGACCCTGGGCTGAGATGCCTGTCGATGACCGGAACGCGTGGGATGATGACGGCGTGATCGTCGACGACAGTGACCGGTCGATCGGACTCGCGGTTGGCCTGCTGAGAGCTGGCCGTGTCGTCGCGATGCCGACCGAGACCGTGTACGGCCTCGCCGCCGATGCCTCCAGCAAGGAGGCGGTGGCGCGGATCTTCGCCATCAAGGGTCGTCCCGCCGATGACCCATTGATCGTGCACCTGGGCGGCGGAGCGAGCCTCACCGACTGGGCCCAGCACGTGCCCGACGACGCCTCCCGCCTGGCCGAGGCGCTGTGGCCCGGCCCGCTCACGCTGGTCCTGCAGCGGCACCCGTCGGTTCTCACGGAGGTCACCGGTGGGTTGGACACAGTGGCGCTGCGCATGCCCGCCCATCCTGTCGCTCAGCGTCTCCTCGAGTCCTTCGGCGGCGGCCTTGCCGCCCCCTCGGCGAACCGGTTCGGTCGTGTCAGCCCCACCACGGCTGATGATGTCCTCCACGACCTCGGCGACGAGGTCGACCTGGTCATCGATGGCGGGCCGTGCGAAATCGGTGTCGAGTCGACCATTGTCGAGTTCACCGAAGGCGAGGTGGCGATCCTGCGACCGGGCGGTGTCAGCCCCGAGGTGATCGCCCGGGTGCTCGGGCGTCGCGCCCGGACGACGGCGCACGGCCCGGTGCGGGCACCGGGGATGCTGCCATCCCACTACGCGCCGAGGACTCCGCTGGAGCTGTGCGCCCCGGACCAAGTCGCCCTGCGCGGAGCCGATCTCGTTTCCAGCGGGGCCCGGGTGGGGGTGCTGTCGCTGGCCCGGATCGAGGTTCCCGGGGCCACCGTGGTCTGGGACGCGGACGGGGAGATCGCCGTCTTCGCCCGCTCGCTCTACCAGCGTCTGCGGCAGGCCGACGCCCAGGCCCTGGATGTCCTGGTCGTGGCGCTGCCTCCGGACGAAGGCCTCGGCGTCGCCGTCAAGGACCGTCTGCGTCGCGCTGCGCACCGCTGAGGCGAGCTCCGGACTGGGCGGAGCGCGGCTTCCCTGGCACCCGCCCGTACCATCGGCGCCTCCGGAGCACGGGGGGTCCTCGAGGTGAACCGGCGTGCGCCGGCTCGGTGGCCTGGGAGTGGACGAGAAGGAATGAGGCCAACGCCCCGGTCGGGGCCGCGTTCACGGCCACTACCGGGCAGCTCAGCGCCGGCCGCCCTGGCACCCTGGGCCCGTGGGGCCCCGCCCGGTTGCTCCGGCGGGCTGACGTTACGGGGTCAGGTCGGGGACCCCCACCAGCGCCCCCTGAGATGCGGGGCCGACGAGTCGGGCGTACTTGGCCAGGAAACCGTTGCCGGTCGGGAAGGCTGGTGCCCGCCAATCCTGGCGGCGGCGACTCAGCTCTCCGGAATCGACGTTGAGGTCGAGGAGGCGAGCGGCAAGATCGACCACGATGGGATCGCCGTTCTGGACGAGGGCGATGGGGCCACCGACGGCAGCCTCGGGGCAGACGTGGCCGATACTGATGCCGGTGGTTGCGCCCGAGAAGCGGCCGTCGGTGAGCAGGGCCACATCGCGTCCGTGGCCGGAGCCCTTGACGGCCGCGGTCACGGCGAGCATCTCGGGCATGCCGGGCCCTCCCCGCGGGCCCTCGTAGCGGACGACGATGACATCGCCGGCGCGGAGCCTGCCGCTGGTGACGTGGCGCATGGCGTCGGGCTCGTGGTCGAAGACGCGCGCGACACCGACAAAACGCGGGATGTCCATCCCCGCGAGTTTCACCACGGCGCCTTGCGGTGCCAGAGAACCGTGGAGGATGGCCAGGCCCCCGTCGCGGCGGAGTGGCTCGGCCATGGACCGCACCACCACGCCATCAGCTCGAGGCACAGACAGAGCGGCGAGGTTCTCAGCGATGGTGGCTCCGGTGACGGTGAGTGCGTCACCGTGGAGCAGCCCGGCTTGGAGCAGGGTGTCAAGTACGACCGGCACCCCACCGACGCGGTCCAGGTCGGTCATCACGAAACGGCCGCCGGGACGCAGGTCGGCCAGATGCGGAATCCGGCGGCTGATGCGATCGAAGTCGTCGAGGTCGAGGCGGACACCGGCCTCGTGGGCGATGGCGAGCAGGTGCAGGACCGCGTTGGTCGAACCGCCCAGAGCCATCACGGTTGCGATGGCGTTCTCGAAGGCAGGCCGGGTCAGGATGTCGCGGGCGCGGATCCCGTTGGCAAGCAGGCGGACGGCGGCTTCCCCACTGGCTTGTGCGAAACGGACCCGGTCGTCGCTGGCTGCCGGCGGGGATGCTGATCCGGGCAGAGCCATGCCCAGAGCTTCCGCTTCGGCGGCGACCGTGTTGGCCGTGTACATCCCAGCGCACGATCCCGCGCCCGGGCATGCTGATCGTTCCAAGGCGTCCAACTCGGCGTCATCGATCCGACCGGCAGCGCGTGCGCCCACCGCTTCGAACACATCCTGAATCGTGACATCTCGGCCGAGGTGACGTCCGGGTTGGCTCGTACCGCCATACAGGAAGACGGCGGCGACGTTGAGGCGAGCCGCGGCCATCAGCATGGCCGGGAGGCTCTTGTCACAGCCGGCGATGGTCACCATGGCGTCGAGCCGCTCCGCGCTCATCACGCACTCCACCGAATCGGCGATCAGGTCGCGGCTGGGCAATGATGACCGCATGCCTTCATGGCCCATCGCGATGCCGTCGGAGATCGCCACCGTGGAAAACCTCATGGGGACCCCGCCAGCGACCCGCACGCCCGTCGCCACCGCATCGCCGAGCGAGTTGAGGGTGAGGTTGCACGGGGTGAGGTCGTTGCCGGCCGAGGCGATCCCGACTTGAGGTTGGTCGAAGTCCGCGTCCCTGAACCCCACTGCCCGCAACATCGCTCGGGCTGGAGCCCTCTCCGGTCCGTCGGTGACATCATGACTATGCGGCCGGTTGATGGCCATTCGCTCACCCCGCCTCGTCTCTCCAGTACAGACGCCTCAGTCTACCAACGACTGGTGATTCCTGAATTTCTCAACGTATGAAACGGCTCACCGTTCGCGATCCGGGAAGGAGGTGATCCGTGCTCTCAGCCCACCCTCGCACCCCGACGCCGCCCCCGGCCCCGGGCCGGGCTAACCGGAGTTGGCCGTCCTTGTGGTCGGCGTCGTCACTTCGGAGATGGGGACGTCGTCGCTCGTTCGGTCTCGCATCCAAGTGAGCCACCAAGCCGCCTCCAACCGGGATTGCCGAGTTCACACAGCCCGGGAGACAGGGCCGAGTACGGAGCAGGTGCAACCCATTCATGCGCCACTTCTTGAACTCGGACGTCCCGATCTCTGCGCCTGGGGCGGCCAGAGATGAGTGCCGGCCAAGCTGGCCCAGCGGTTGCGGCACGCCGGGTCGATGGTCGCCGACCGGGCCAGCGCCCGGCCCAGCTCCTGGGCACGACCCGGGTGGCGCCCTCCACCTGGGCTGCCGCACCAGCGCCGAACGCCTCGCGCCCGAGCGCTGCCTGGTCGGTGAACCCCGCGTCTGGGTGAGCAGGTCACCGCCCGAGGCGGGAGTGGTCCGCGTGCCCACCCCTTTCCAAGCGGGTTGCCAACAGTTGCCGGCCTCGTTGGCCAATCTCGGCCATTGTGGGAGCACCCGTGGCCGGTGGTCGGGCCAGGCAGCCCAAACCTGTGTTCCCAGGGGACTGAAGCAGCGTGAGCGAAGAGA
>JAKAWF010000108.1 GCA_021817025.1 bacterium | reverse complement strand
CGGTCGGCTGATGGCTTTGCTGATGTTCGCCGCGATCGGAGCCTTCCCCGTGTCGGTCCTCGTCGGCGGCTTCGTCGTACGCTGGCTCGGGCCCGATGCGTTCTTCCCGCTCGCCGCCACGCTCCTGACCTTCGCGATCCTCCTTGGCCTTACCCAGGTAAGTTGGAGGAGCTTCGGCGCCTCGAACGCCCTCGCCACAGCGGGTCCTTCGTAAGAGAATGGGTGGGGCTGCACAATTGGCGATCCCCAACAGCCCCGGGCGACTGGTCCATCGTGGTCAACGACCGGCCGCTTGGGCAGGGCCGGAGCCGGTGGTCCGGCGGGCATGCACGAGGACGGACCGGGGATACGTCCGCATCTGGGCCTGCCCATCCTCCGGGTGTCGGCTAGGGGTTGCCTCCTTAAGCGATCCCGGGGCGTGACGGCCGATCCAAGTCGCCTCCGGCAGCCGTAGCAACCGTGGAGGCTTCGGCGTGAGGAGCTCTAGGTAGGCTCGGCAGGCTGCGCCCGGAAGGCAATCTCGCCGATCCTGGCGGCAGTAGCCCGAGGTGGACGTCGGCGGGGGCGCAGAAGCCGATGTCGGGGCGCCTGTGGTCCTCAAGGGCGGACGTCGGGAGGGAACGGTCGAGGCGACCAGGGTGTCGCTGAACAAGGCCTTATGGGGTGACCCCCTCCAAGTAGTCCACGTGACCCGGACTGACAAACGGGGTCCCTTCACCGGGGTTTCCCTTCAGCCGGCTGATGAAGCGCTCGGACCCGTACTGGGAGACGGTGAATGCCTTGATCAGCGCCACCGCCCTCACGAGGCGCTTCCTGCCGCTTGGTCGACGGAAGCCGGCAGCGCGCAGACCATCCCCTCGCTGAACCCAGCCGCGCCGATGCCGAAGGCGAGGTTGAACCTCCCCCGCATGTTCTCCATGGCGATCACGTGCGTGAGCTCGACCATCTGACGGTCGTCGAGATGCGTCCGCAGGCTGGTGACGAGCGCCTCGGGCACATCGACCGGAGTGCGGGTCATTCCGACCGCGTAGTCGAGGACCAGGATCTCGACATCCGAGAACAGCCCACTTGAGCGGTAACGGGGAAGGGCGAGCAGCTCTGTGTCGCTGATTCCCCAGATGCGAGCCACCTGTGAGCCGAGGTCAATGCAGTACTCACACTGGGTGACCGTGGCGGTCTTGAGCCAGGCCAGCCCCTTGAGCCGCTTGGGGAGCCGGTCGAGCTTAGCGGTCGCCTGCTCGAGGGAACCGTAGGCGCGCAACAGTGCGGGCAGGTGCGCATAGACCTGAAGAGGCGCGAGCATCCCTTCGGGGGCACGCCCGGTCAGCCTCGATAGGGCGCGCCGGGTGAAGAGGTAAGCCAGCCGCACGCTGACGGGGGTGGTTCTGGCCGCGGGGATGCGGGGCATCGTGGGCTCCCTGGTCTGATCGATCCGGTACCGTATCGGTATTAGTGGTACGATACCGTATCGATGAGTGCAAGTCAAGTGGCCGATGCAGAGGGAGGACTCGCGGCCGGGCTGATCGAGGCGAACAGCTGCAAACCTGTTCTCCGGGGGGCACATGCCCGCGACCGCGTGTTGACAGCCGCGCTCGAGGTCCTTGCGGAGCGTGGCCTAGTCGGATTCAACATGGAGGCGATTGCCCGCCGGGCTGGTGCCAGCAAACCAACCCTCTATCGTCGCTGGCGGTCCCCCGGCGACCTCCTGGTGGATGCCATGGACGCCAGCTTCCGGCCGATCCCTCTGCCGGCCACCAGGGATCTCCGCAAGGGTCTCGTGGAACTTCTCACCACGTTCGAAGGCCTGCTCGCCGAGCAGCACTTCCCCCGGCTACTCGCGGCCTTCATGGATGCCGCTGAGCGTGATCCCAAGCTGAAGAACCTCCATGCTGACCTGACAGAACACCGGCGCGAGCCTATTCGCCTGCTGCTGGCCCGCGCCCGCGAACGGGGTGAGATACCCAAGGAGGCGGACATCGAGCTTGCTGTCGACCTCCTCGGCGGCCCACTCTTCTACCGACGGTTCGTGGCTCATCGCGCCTTCCCCGAGGGCTACGTCATCGCTGTGGTCGACCGCGTACTCCACTCCCTCGGCTACACCTCCCCCTCCCACCGTCGACGGAGGCGGACGGCCGGCGGGCCCGGAGTGGTCCCTCGCTGGACCTGAGTCGACGAGTGATGGCGGGAAGGTCGGGGTGCATCGGTTGATGGTGTCGGCCACCAGCGCAGACGACGGCGCCTGGATCAACGAGACACTTACGAGCTCCTGGGGCTTGACAATGATCGTCACCCGAGGCCACGCGCGTGACGCCGCGGCGCTGCCAGCCCTTGTCGCCGAGAGCGACCGTCAGAAGGTTGGCCTCCTCACGTACGAGCTGTCCGACCATGGTTGGGAGATCGTCTCGCTCCGCTCCCCCAGACCCCGGACTGGGATCGGCACGGCCCTGGACCGACTTCCGGGGTCCCCGCACCCGTACCGGGAAGTCTCCGGGTAAGCCAGCGATCCTTCAACCGAGCTGCGACTGCCGGTTTGCAAGTGTCGTGCAGTCACTCAGCAGCTGTAACGTCATGCCGTGTAGTCGTCCCGAGGTCACTTTGCCCAGCGCCGCATCGAGGTATTGGCAAGCGGTAGCTTGTGGCTCAGAAATGGCGATACAAGCCATTGTGCGGGCAGCAGAGGCCTGTTGTGCGTGTCAGTGGATGGGGGGAACCGCACCCACCTATAAGGCCCGGTAGCGGCCGATTTTGAGGCCATCTTTTCCTGCTCTTCCGACGTATTGGGGGCATGACTCCGTCAGACTGAAAGCACGATGGTCTGCGGGCCGCAGTGACTCGACGAATGCACGTTTCAGGGCGGGGATGAGGGTGCCTCGCGACCCGTCCCGATCCAGGGTCTCCGAACTACCCCGGTAGAGGTACACCAGGCTCACCCTCGGAGTGAGGCGCCTTGCGCGCTGTGCCCCGGTAGCCGGCAGTGTGGTACCGCCGGTTATTGTCGGCCACCTTGTCGGCTACGGATACCTCAAGGTCGACCTTCACGATATCGGCCAGACGGACCAAGTAGATGAATATGTCCGCCAACTCCTCACTGACGGCCCTATGCTGCGCTTCCGTGAGGGCTCGCGACTCGTCCTCGGTCAGCCACTGGAAGATCTCTAAGAGTTCACCCGACTCCGCACCTAGTGCCATGGCGAGGTTCTTTGGACTATGGAACTTCTCCCAGTCGCGGGCCTGAGCAAAGTCGCGTAGGACCCCTTGCAGCGCTTCAAGGGTCACGGCTAAGCCAGGTTGGCCGGAGCACCCACGCGGTGCTTGTGGGGGAGGTACCGACAGCTCGGTCGAAATCGGCGAGGATCATGGTCGCCTAGTCTGGCAGCATTACGACTGGTCTCGCCGGGGTCTTGACCGCGGTCGGCGGCCCAGGCGAGGCTCCGAGTGTTGCCAGAAGTGGCGCCCGGGCTGCCGTCAGGAGATCAAACGGCTGCCTAACGATACCTCTACCGCCTGCGAATCGGACGGAGACAGGCTGGGGGCCGAACATCGCGTCACCCCTCCTCGAAGTAGTCGAGGTCGACGCGCTTCACTTCGTACGTCTTGGCTGTGGCGACCCCGACGCCAAACTCGACCATGTACCGGGCCAGGGCCTCGCCGTCGATAAGGACGATCCGCTTGCTGATCTGGTTGACGAACCTGCAGGCGTCCGGGGTGAACGTCGAAGTGGTGATCATGACCCCCTTGGTCGACTGGCGGGCGTCGAGGGCCCCCGCGAAGGACTGAACGGTGGGTCGACCAACCGGTCCATCCCATCTCTTGGCCTGGACGTACACGGCGTCGAGGCCCAGTCGATCCTGTTTGATGACGCCATCAACTCCCCCGTCTCCGGAGCCTCCCACGACCTGGGCGGCATCCGAATATGTGCCCCCGTACCCCATACTCACGAGGACATCTACGACCACACGCTCGAAAAACTGCGGTGTTACGGCCCGCAGGCGCTCCAATACACTCTGGGCCAACTGATCGCGGAGTGTCTGCCAGGCAGTCTCGAGCGATTCCTCAGGATCGGAAACGTCCTCAGAATCTCTCATCGGGCTCGTTGCCCCTGACTTGGGCGCCCTGGTCCGCACCTTGAACTCCCGAAACTCTGGGAACCGCTCCAGCTCGCGCACCGAGAGTCTTCCGGGATGCTGGGCGAGCAGATCTTGGCCCGTGCTGGTGATGGCCAGTAACCCACGGCCAGCTGGCTGAAGGAGTCCCGCCTGCTTCATGTAGCTGGCTGCCCAATGCACCCGATTGTCGAAGCGAGCCTGCTTACCGCTCGGAAGAAGCTCCCGACGCTCTTCGGCTGTCAGCCCGAAGTGGTCTGCCAGCCCGGGGATCAGGTCACGGATCCTATGTTCGCCACCGGAGCCGAACACCTGGAGGACGGGCAGCATTAGGGTCTGGAAGTCAGGGATCGCCATTGGCGCGAGATGATAGCCCAGAGGCCGCCACCGAGCGGCCAACCCGGGTGACGACGGACCCCAAGTGCATGTCCGCGCTGGCCCGCGCTTGGGTGCCATGGTTCACCTCAGCACCATGAGCAGCTGGGCCTATTCCCTTCCCTCGCAACATGTCTATACGTTGCCAGCCGCAGGTTCCGGCCATGGACCGGTTGAGATCAGCTGAGCAGCTGCTTGGCGATCACCACCCGCTGGATCTGGTTGGTGCCCTCGTAGATCTGGGTGATCTTGGCATCCCGCATCATCCGCTCCAGGGGGAACTCGCTCACGTAGCCGTACCCTCCCAGGATCTGGACTGCATCGGTGGTGACGCGCATGGCAGTGTCCGAGGCCATGAGCTTGGCCATGGCGGCCAGCCTGGTCACCCCCTGCTGCTTCTCGTCGATCGCTCGGCAGGCGGCGTGCACCAGCTGGCGGGACGCCTCCAGCTGCACCGCCATGTCCGCCAGCATGAACTGGATGCCCTGGAACTCGGCGATCGGGCGGCCGAACTGCCGGCGCTCCTTGGCGTAGGCGACCGCCCGCTCCAGCGCCCCGGCCCCTATGCCCAGCGCCTGGGCCCCGATCTGCGGTCGGGAGCGGTCCAGGACGCCCATGGCGATCCGGAATCCATCCCCCTCCTGCCCCAGCAGCCGGGACGCCGGCACCCGGCAGGAGCTCAACGAGAGCTCCGCGGTGTCGCTGCCGCGGATGCCCAGCTTGCCGTGGATCTGCCGGCGCTCCAGCCCCGGGCTGTCGCCGTCCACCAGGAACGCGGAGATGCCCCGGCTCCCCCGCTCTGGATCGGTGACCGCGAAGAGCACGATCAAGTCGGCCACCGAGCCGTTGGTGATCCACATCTTGCTGCCGTCCAGCACGTACTCCTGGCCGTCGCGGCGTGCCCTGGTGCGCATCGCCGCGGGGTCGCTTCCCGCGTCGGCCTCGCTGAGGGCGTAGGCGGCGATCAGCTCCCCGGAGGCCAGCCGAGGCAGAAACTCCCTGCGCTGGGCCTCACTGCCCCCAAGGAGGATGGGGTAGCCGCCTAGGGCCTGCACCGCCACCAAGAGGGCCGAGGTGGCGCAGACCTTGGCCACCTCCTCGATGACCATGGCCAGGGTGAGGGCCGAGCCGGAGACGCCCCCGTACTCGGGCGGGAAGGCCACCGCGTACACGTCGTGACGGCGGAAGAGGTCGACTATGTCCCACGGGTACTCAGCGGTGCGGTCGATCTCCGCGGCCCGAGGCTCGATCTGCTCCCGGGCCAGCTCGCGCACCGCCTCCTGGAGCGCGAGCCCCTCGGCCTCAGCCTGTACCGCCAACAGCCACCTCCTTCCCCGGGAAAGTCCCTGGCCAGGCGATTGTAGCCCGGGCCGGACCGGATGGCTGCGAGTCGCTCCGCCGGCGGCAGCCTGCCCCGCGGGCCGGGGCGGTCCCGGTTGTCCGGCGGTCAGCTTCCCGGCCCCGCCGCCGGCGGCCAGCCAGAGGTCCGGCCCCCAACGGCCCAGGCGCCCCGGCGCAGCCGGACCAGCAGATGGCCATCCTGGCGACCTCCCGCCAGCACGGTCGACCCGCACAAAGCGCGCCGCCGCCGTCCCGACCACCTCCGGCGGCACCCAGCTCCCGCAGCCGGATGGAACGGCCCCGGCCCGGCGACCGGGGACCACGAGCGCGCGAGCTTGGGGGACCAGGGGGCCCCAGCGGGGGTCATTCGTGGGCCCTCAGCAGGACCGGTGGGAGGAACTGCAGAGGCGCCCTGCCCGAGGGCGGCGGATTGACCGGGCCGGCCGTCGACCAACCGCAGGCTCGCCGCCACCTGCGGGGGCGAGAGGGCCCGGGCCCGGATCAGCCCCTTCGGGCAATCACCGTCGCCAACCGCGGCCAGGAAGTGCCCACCCACCGATCAGTGGGCGGGCACTCCGCTGGACACCGGCCGGGGCGCGGGCCCCGCGGCCGCTCTCGCCGACCCCTGGCGCCTCGCCTCCTTCCCGGTCCGGGCGGATCGAGCCCACTCCAACGCCTCGCGCTGCCGCAGCTCCACCTCTAGCGTCGCCGCAAATAGATTAAACATGCAGCTATATAACCATATGACGCTAGACCTTGTCAAGCGGTGAGTTCATCTGCATCGTGCTCACCGTGATATAGTCAGTTGGCTATGCCGCCAGTGGACACGGGCCAGGATCCGGTTCGGACGATCCCCGAGGTACGGCCCTCCGCTCCCCTGGAGCTCCTCTGGCTGGGCCACCTGCTCCTCACCCGCACCGCGGACGAGGACCGCCGGCTGGCGGCGCTCGGCCCTGAGCGGGCACTGCAGCTGGGCGGCCAGCTCCGCGACTTCTGGAAGGACGATGCCGCCGCAGGGATGGCCGAGATGGTGGTGCTGGCCGACCTCAGCGGACAGCTCTTCTCTGAGCGGCTGGACGGCCTGCTCCCAGACCTCCCCGAGGTCACTGACCTGGCGGGGGTCAACCTCCGCTCGGAGACCGGGGACAATCGCCGACGGATCACGGAGCGGCTGGAGAGGCTGGGTCGCGATGCGGCCACCCGCCGGCGCTACGGGGAGCTGCTGGAGGCGATCTGGCAACCGCTGGCGCCAGAGTGGGAGTCGCGGGGGTTGCCCCAGGTGCTGGCGGCGGGCCGGGCCCTCCGCCACCGGCTGGAGAAGGGAGAGCCACTTTCCAAGGCGGCCGACGTGGTCTCCCAGCTTCAGCGCAAGAACGAGGCTTGGGGAAGCCTGATCGAGGAGGGCGAGCGCCAGGGGCGGCTGGCGCTGGTGCCCGCCTACTTCGGTGGCAGCTGGAGCATCTGGGACCTACCACGCCATGTGGTGGTGGGGTTCAGCGAGGGCGCCAACCCGGCGGACGAGCTGCGGGAGGAGGCCCGGCACCTGGCCTCGCGGCTGAAGGTGCTGGGCGACCCGACCCGGATGGCGCTGCTCCTCCGGCTGGCGGAGCGGCCCACCAGCGTGGGGGAGCTGGCGAGGCAGTTTGAGCTGGCCCAGCCCACGGTGAGCGCCCATCTCCGGGCCCTGAGGGATGCCGAGCTGGTCACCACCAGGCGCGACGGCCCCCGCACTCTCTACCGTGCCGACCGCCAGTCGCTCTCCCAGCTCCTCTCCGACCTGGCAGCCCGGACCGGCTCCGGCGCCTGACGGCTCGCGGTCTCAGGCGACCTCGACCAGGGTGGCCTCCCCCTGGGCCAGCCCCGAGCAGATGGTGGCGGCCCCCACCCCCCCGCCGCGACGGCGGAGCTCTAAGACCAGTGAGCCCAGGAGCCGCGCCCCCGAGGCCCCGATGGGGTGCCCGACCGCGATCGCCCCGCCGTTCACGTTCACCCGGTCGAGGTCGACCTCCAGCATCCGCGAGCTGGTCAGGACCACCGAGGCGAAGGCCTCGTTGATCTCCAGGAGGGCGAGGTCCTGGGCGGTCAGCCCACCCTGGCGGCGGAGCGCCTGCTCCAGCGCCAGCGCCGGGACGGTGGCCAGATACGGGTGCTCGGCGGCGGATTCGCCGTAGGCCATCCAGGTGGCCAGCACCTCGAGCCCGAGGGCACTCGCCCGCCGCCGGCTGGTGAGGACAACGGCCGCCGCCCCGTCATTGATCCCCGGGGCGTTCCCGGCGGTGACCGAGCCGTCGGGCCCGCCGAAGACCGGGCGCAGCGCCTGCAGCTTCTCCAAGGTGGTGTCGGGTCGGGGCTGCTCGTCCTGGTCCACCACCTGCGGTCCCGACCGCTGGGGGACCTCGACCGCCACCAGCTCCTCCGCCACCCGGCCCGCCCCCCGGGCCTGCGCGTACCGCTGCTGGGAGAGGACGGCGTACTCGTCCTGAGCCCGCCGGTCCACCCCCAGCTCCGCCGCGACCGCGCTTCCGTGCTCTCCCATGTGGACCTGGTCCACCGGGCAGGTGAGCCCGTCCCAGAGCATCGAGTCATAAAGGGTCTGGTCGCCCATGGCGAACCCGCCCCGAGCCCCGCGGAGCAGCATCGGGGCCCCCGACATGGACTCCATCCCGCCCGCCACCACCACCTCAGCGTCGCCGGCGCGGACCAGCATGGCGGCCAGGTTCACCGCCTTGAGCGAGGAGGCACAGACCTTGTTCACGGTGAGGGCGGGCACCTGGGGGGGCACCCCCGCCCGGAGCGCCGCCTGCCGCGCCGGCACCTGGCCCAGCCCGGCGGTGATCACGGTCCCCATCAGGACCTGCTCCACCTGCTCGGGCAGAAGGCCGGCCCGGGCGACCGCCCCCCGGATGGCGATGGCCCCCAGCTCCACCGCCGGGACCTGGCTCAGCCCCCCGCGCAGCCTGCCGAACGGAGTCCGGGCATATCCCACCACCACCGGGTCCAACTCGCCCACCCCCATATCCTAGCCCTGGGCCCCATCTGGGGCCGCGCCCTGGAGGAGGCGGGCCACCGAGCCTCCCAGTCCCAGGAGGTGGGATGCGATCACCAGGCGCTGCACCTCCGAGGTGCCCTCCCCGATCTCGTTGATCTTGACATCCCGGTAGTATCGGGCCACGGGCAGGTCCTCCATGAACCCAGATCCCCCGTGGATCTGCACCGCCTGGTTGGCGCACCAGGTGGCGGTCTCCGAGGCGGCCAGCTTGGCCATGGCCGCCAGCCGGCCCGGCGGCCGGCCGCGGTCGATCTCCGTCCCGGCCCGCCAGACCATGGTCCGGGCCATCTCGATCCTGGTGGCCATGTCGGCCAGCTTGAACTGGGTCGCCTGAAAGTGGCTGAGCGGTCGCCCGAACTGGCGCCGCTCGCGGCTGTGGCGCAGGCTGGCGTCCAGGCAGGCCTGGGCCACCCCCACCGAGAGGGCCGCGATCGCCACCCGCCCCGCCTCCAGGACCGAGAGGAACTGGGCGAACCCCCCTCCCTCCCGGCCCAGGAGGTTGGCGCGCGGAACCCGGCAGGAGCTGAAGGTGAGCTCCCTGGTGTCGCTGGCGTGCCAGCCCAGCTTGCGGTAGGGAGGCGCGATTGCGTAGCCGGGGGTCCCCCGCTCCACCAGGATGGCGCTGATCCGGGCCGGCTCCCCCGGCAGGCTGGTGAGGGCGGTGATGGTCACCCCCCGGCTGATCTCGGTCCCGGCATTGGTGATGAAGCACTTGCCGCCGTCGATGACGAAGGAGTCCCCGTCGGCCCGGGCCCGGGTCCTGGTTCCGCCCGCGTCCGAGCCGGCCTCGGGCTCGGTGAGGCCGAACGCCCAGAGCGCCCGCCCGGCGCACAGGTCGGGGAGCCACCGCTCGCGCTGCTCCTCGGTGCCGAAGTTGTAGATCGGGGCAATCCCCAGGGAGACCGCAGCCTCCAGGGTGATCCCCAAGATCGG
>JAKAWF010000107.1 GCA_021817025.1 bacterium | reverse complement strand
CCACCTGCGCCCCGCCCAGGAACCCGACGTCCACCCAGCCGGTCTGGAGGTACTCGGAAAAGAGCTGGGCCATGGGCAGCACGCAAAGGGAGGTCCGCACCAGGTCGGGGTCCCCGATGGAGAGGGGCAGACCCGCCGGCTCGGCGTCGATGACGCCGGACTCGTAGATCATCACCAAGTTGGGCGCGTGGAGCCTCTTGGCCAGGTTGGCCGCCAGATTGGGCAGACCCACGCCCACCAGAACCCGCTCCCGGTCCCGCAGCAGGCGCGCGGCCACGATGGCCATGTCCCGGCGCCTCGCCTCATCCACCGGCCGCCCTCTGCCGAAGGATTCGCAGCAGGCTGGGATCCAGGAGGTCCAGGTAGCCGGCCCGGTTGGGAACCCCGTGGACGAAACGGCGCAGCCACCCGGCCACCGCCTCGGGGTCCCCGCTCAGCCGGTCCCACTCGTTGTAGAAGCCCTGGTCACGGTCGTAGCGCCCCTGGACGTAGGAGGGGTGGGCACCCCAGGGCTCGATCGAGATCGTGTCGACCCGGAAGCCCGGCAGGAGAAGATGGTCCCGCTCCTGGCGCAGCTCGGAACTGGGCCGCATCTCCTCCACCGAGACCAGGACTTTGTCGGCGGCGAGGGCTGCTTCCCGCACCTCGCCGAGGAGTCCCCAGGCATAGACGTTTCCCGCCTCGTCGGCCAGATGGGCGTGGAGTATCGTCACGTCAGGCCGGAGCGAGGGCACCACCGGGACCAGCTCCCCTCCGAAGGGGCTGCGCACCGACGGGCGCGGCCGCCGGCGGGTTAGGTCGTTCTCCTCGGTGAGGACCGGCCAGAAGGGGAGCCCAGCCGCCCCCGCCTGGAGGCGCGCGATCAGCTCGAAGTGGCTGTACTCCTCCAGCTCCAAAGCTCCCGCCTCCACGGCGCGGCGGAAGCAGCGCAAGAGGCCGACCCCGGGATTCCCCGCGTAGCTGAAGATCAGCCGGCCCACCACCCCGGCTGCGATCATCTGGTCACAGATGAGGTCGGGGGTGGCCCGACCCACGGTGAGGCCCCGGCAGCCCTGGCGGATGATCTCGTGCCCGAAGGAGAAGGGGATCAGGTGGGTGAAGCCGGCGAGGTAGACCGTCTGTCCGGCGCGAACATGGCGGCGGACCGCCTCCTCGATGGTGATGATCTCCATCCGATCAGCGGGCCAGCGGGTAACGCACGCGCTGGGTGATCGCCTGGGCCTGGAGGAAGAAGCCCAGGTAATCCGGGGAGCCAACCTTGGGCCCGGTCCCTGAGAGCTTGAAGCCGCCGAAGGGATGCACCCCGGCCATGGCCCCGGTCGAGCTCCGGTTGAGGTAGAGGTTCCCCACCAGGAAGTTCTCCCGGACGTAGTCGAGCTCAGCGGGGTCGTTGCTGAACACTGCTCCGGTGAGGGCGTACTCCACCGAGTTCGCCACCGCCACCGCCTCGGCCAGGCTGCGCACGCGGATCACCGTCAGGAAGGGACCGAAGATCTCCTCCTGGGCGACCCTGGCTGCCGGCTCGACTTCGTCGACCACCGTGGGAGTGAGGAAGTTGCCGTCCCCCAGTCGCGACCCCTGGCGCAGCAACCGGCCCGTGCCGCGGGCGAGGCCAATGTACTGCTCCACTTTGGCCACCGCCGCGGGCGTGATCAGGGGCCCGTACCAGTGGTTCTCCGCGGGATGGCCACAGTCCCCGGTCACCCGGTCCAGGGACGCCAGCACGAGTTCCAGGAACCGGTCATGCACCTCGTCCGTGAGGATCAACCGCGAGGTGGCAGAGCACTTCTGGCCCTGGTAGCCGAACGCGGCGGCCACCACCTCGTCCGCCGCCCAGCCGAGGTCGGCGGCCGGGGTGACGATGGTGGCGTTCTTTCCGCCCATCTCCGTCATCACCCGCTTCAGCTGCCTCTGGCCGGGCGCCAGCCCAGAGGCCCGGGAGTGGATCCGGGTGCCGACAGCTCGCGAGCCCACGAAGGCCACGAACTGCACGTCTGGGTCACCGACCAGGGCATCCCCCACCGTCGGACCAGGTCCGGGCACCAGGTTGAGCACTCCAGGCGGCAGGCCAGCGTCCCTGAAGACGGAGTAGAGCTGGTGGGCGATGACCGCCGCCTGCTCCGCCGGCTTCAGGACCACCGTGTTTCCGGCGGCAATCGCGGCCACGGCCATCCCCAGGGGCAAGGTGGTGGGAAAGTTCCAGGGGGAGATGACGACTCCCACGCCCAGAGGGAGGTAGCGGTACTGATTGATCTCCGAGGCCAGCGGTACGATCTCCCGCCCCCGGTCCCACAGCTGCAGCTGGCGCGCGTTCCACTCGAAGTGGTCGATGGCCTCGGCGATCTCGCCGTCGGACTGCTGCCAGTTCTTCCCCACCTCGAAGGCCAGCCAACCCAGCATCTCCCGGCGGCGCTGGCGGAGGATGTCGCCCGCCCTTAGGAGAAGGGCGGCACGCTCCCACGGGCCCACCCTGGCCCACCGGCGGAAGGCCTCGCGGGCCGCCTCGACCGCCTTCCGGGCATGCTCCGGGCTGCCCATGTGCACGCGCCCCACCACCGTCGAGGGCGAGGCGGGGTCGCGCGCCTCAAAGATCTCCGCCCCCGCCACCGGCTGGCCTCCGATGTACAGCGGGTACTCCTCAGCCAGCCGGGACTCCACCCCCGCCACCGCCGCCCGGCAGAGTTCCAGCTCGGCCGGCGAGGAGAAGTCCAGGAACGGCTCGTTGCGGAAGACCTCAAGCGTCATCGCGGCACACCTCCCTGACCGCCGCGGCCAGCTCCTCGATGCCCGTCTGCAATTGCTCTTCGGTGAGATTGAGAGGTGGCATCAGCCTGATGACCTCGTGGCCGAGGCCGGCGGTGTGAACGATGAGCCCGCGCCGGAGCGCCCTCTCCACCACGCCGCTGGCCCGGGCCCCACCTCGCGGCCCGGAGAACTCTATAGCCACCATCAGTCCCCGGCCCCTCACCTCACGCACCTCGGGAAGCTTTGCAAGCGGGTCCAGCTCGCGCAGACACCTATTTCCCAGTTCGGTGGCAGCCTCGATGAGGTGCTCGTCCCGGATGACTCCGAGTGTGGCCCGGCCGGCCGCGCAGGCGAGGGGGTTCCCGCCGAAGGTGGTCCCGTGGGTGCCGGCGGGCCATGAGCCAGCCAGATCGGCCGAGGCGGCCATCGCCGAGAGCGGGAGTCCGCCCCCCAGGGCCTTGCCCATCATCACGAGGTCGGGTTGCACGTCTTCGTGCTGATAGGCGAACATGCGTCCGGTTCGCCCCATGCCTGACTGGACCTCGTCCACGGCCAGGAGGATGCCGTGCTCCTTCGTGAGTGCTCGTAGCCAGGGCAGAAACCCGTCCGGAGGGATGACATAGCCCCCCTCCCCCTGGATAGGCTCCACCACGACCACCGCCACCCGGTCAGGGGCGATCTCCGTGGCCAGCAAGATCTCCATTTGCCTGCGCACCTCGGCGAGGCAGGCGCTGGCCTCCAGACCGAGCCGACCGGGCGCCGGGTAGTCGACGTGGTAGACGGAAGGCAGGAGCGGCTCGTAGGCGGAGCGGTAGCGAGCCGCGGAAGCGGTGAGGGAGAGGGCCCCCAGGCTCCGGCCGTGGAAGCCACCCCGGAAGGCCACCACCCCTGGCCGCCCCGTGGCCGACCGGGCCAGCTTGATCGCTGCCTCCACCGCCTCCGTCCCGGAGTTGCCGAAGAAGATCTGGTAGCCGGCCGGAAGCTCGGCCAGCAGCGCTTCGGCGTACTCGACGACGACCTCCTGGTATCCGGTCCCGCCGTAGAGATGGAGATGCCTCTGCAGCTGCTCCTCGATCGCCGCCAGCACCCTGGGATGGCGGTAGCCGAGCACATTCACAGCGATCCCAGTGGCGAAGTCGAGCCAGCGCCGACCACTGCGGTCGAAGAGGTACGGGCCCTGGCCTCGTTCGACCTCGATCTCGGTCTCCATCGGCTGGACCGGCATGATCGCCGCCCGGTGCCGTTCGGCCAAACTCACGGCAACCGTCCCTTCCGGAGCGGGCTGCGCACCCAATCAGTGAACGGGCGATCTGCTTGGCCCAGGGGAGACCTCGATGAAGCCGGGGGATAGTCCTCTTCGCAGGCGACTGCACGGACTCTTGTCACGGCTCTTCCCTCCCCGGCCCGTTCCCGGCCGGCCCAGTCAAGAACCGTGCCGGGTTGTCCACCAGTAACATCCTCAGGTCGGAGTCGCTAAACCCCCGGCGGACCAAGCAGGGCACGACCCGGGTCAGGAGGTGGTCGTATCCGCGGCCTCCGTTGGCCCGGCGCTGCATCTTGGTGCAGACATCCTGGGAGAGCAGAATCTGCCCTAGGAAGCCCTCGCCGGCCAAGCGCTCCAGCGCCTCGAGGCGCTCCCGATCGGTTGGCTCTCTGAGGCCCCGATCCGTGAACTGGCACTCCGACCCCCACGTGTCGAACTCGAGGAAGCATCCCCGCTCGGCCAGCTTGCGGTGGTACCCGTGCTCGAGGGTCTCGTCCAGGTGGCTCAGGGCGACCCGGGTCAGGTCTGCGCCCGCAAGTTCCAAGACCCTGAGGACCGCCTCCCCCTCACTGGCAAACAGCGTGAGGTGGACGTTGATTCCCACCCCCGTACGGGCCTGCACCTTCGCGGCGGCACGGAGGACCTTCTCCTCGTCGGGGTGAACGGGTGAGCTTGTGCCCAGCTCACCGATGACGCCGGCCCTCACTCCGGTTCCGTCGAAGCCATCGAGGAGATCCCGGAGCATCTCCTCCTCAATCCTCTCTTGGGCAGCGTCCGACAGCCACGGCGGATGAGCGGCCTTGACGTAGAACCCCGTCCCGGCGACGACCTGCACCCCGGACCGCTCTGCAAGTGCCCTGAGCCCGGCAGGGAACGGACCGATGGTCCGGCTCGAGAGGTCGATTAGCGATCGCCCCCCGGCGAGGCGGAAGGCCTGCAGGTCGCTGAGAGCTTCCTCGAAGTCGTCGAGCCGCAAGTTGTCCCGGGAGTGGTACGGGTCGGCGTTGAGGGCGTCGTGGAGCTCAAGGGCCACCGGCGCGTCCACGAGCCATCGCCTGTCGGGGCTGGCCGGCTCGTGCCAAAGGCAGGACAGATCCAGAAGGAGGTGCTCGTGGGCCAGGGTGACACCCAGGTCGGAAGCTTCCAGGGCGCCGGCTACCGACGCGACCTGCCGCTGCGGAGCCGGCGTCCTCCGGGCCGGCGGTTTGCCGGCCGTTGCTTCCTCTGGGCCGCCGATCCCTCAGCCCCCCAGCTCGTAGTCCTGGGGGTAGATCTCGGTGAAGACCCCCTGAGGCACGATTCCGCTGAGATTCTTCTTGTAGACGGTCAACTGGAAGGGCAGGTTCGGAAGCATCCCGAATATCGCCTGGCGCAGGACGTAGTCCTCGTACTTGTACATGGCCTGCTTCTCAGCGGACAGGTTGGCGGCCGTGTGGGTGAGGTTGATGTCAGCGGTGAGCTCCGGTGACGTGAAGTCACCTGCGTTGGCACCGCCGTTGGAGAACATCACCCCCCCGGTGGGCAGTCCGCCGAGCCAGGTCCAGCCATCGGTGGGGTACCAGTCGACGATCTGCCAGCCGGCGCAGGGGGTCGAGGGGGTGCAGTTGTTGAAGGCGACGCCGATGGCCTGGGCCACGGGCGTGGCGCTGAGTTGAAGCGAGATGCCGGCCTTGGATGAGAGGGTGGACTGGTAGGCCTGCATCTCACTGGTCAGGGCCGTGGAGCCGCTGGCGTACAGGAGCTTGAAGGTGGCCGCTTGCCCTGAGGAGATGCCCTGTCCGCAGTCCGAGGACCCGGTGCCGGCCCGAGCGCACACCGTAGTGCCCCCGGGGTGGACCGACCAGCCGTGAGCGGAGAGCAGTGCCACAGCCCGAGAGGGGTCATAGGGATAAACCTGGGCGCCGCTCTCCAGTGGGCTCACGAACGGATCGTTGGGCGGGTATGTCGGTACCACGCCGTTCTCCACCTTGCCCACCCCGCTCTGGAACGAGGTGATGTACTGCGGCTGGTTGATCAACAGTTGCAGGGCCTCCCGGAAGTACTGCTGCCGGAAGATGGGGCCCACGGTGGGGTTGGTGAAGTTGTAGGCGATCAAGTTGAGCCCGAAAACGTACCACGGCGCATAGCTGTAGCCCTCTTTCTTCTCCAGAAGCGGGATCTGGTTTAGGTCCTGGGGCGGGACGTAGCCGATGGTCACCGACCCGCCGCGGACGGCATCGAACTCCGAGGTGTCGCTGGTGAAAGGCAGCTCCTCGAAGGCGGCGATCTTCGGCTTCTGGGGGCCGGAGTAGGACTTGTTGGGCAGCATCTTGACAAAGCCGGTGTTCTGGTACTGGCTGAGGTGGAAGGGCCCGTCCACCACCTGCCAGAGCGGGTTGGTGTCGTAGGTGGCGGTGTCCTCAGACTGGGAGTTGAGGAACTGTGCCACCCCGAGCGCGCCGGTGGAGGCGGTCCCGGGATCGGCGGGCACGTAGCAGTTGGTGCAGCTCTGCCCGGGACCGACAGGAAGCAGCACGCGCGCATGCGCGCTCTCGTCATAGGTGCCGACCGGGCCACTGGACGAGAGCCGGTCCCAGGATTGGGCCGGCAGGGGATAGATCTGAGTCAGCTCGTTGTCCAGGAACCAGGTCGGGTTGTAAGAGGCGTTGAGCCTCAGGACCACGGTGTAGGTACCAGTCTGCTGGTAGCTGACGACGTTCTCGGGAAACTCACCCGGCACCGCATCTCCCCAGCCCGGGCCAGGGGCACTGCTGCTGCCAATCAGCGGAGCTTGCGGGTCGGTGACGGCGCTCAACAGGTTGAGCCAGAAGATGACGTCTCTGGCAGTCACCGGAGTACCGTCTGACCAGACCCAGTGCTTGAGGGTGACGGTCACGACCGAGTTGTTGTCCGCGAATGCCGGCAGCTCGGCCAAGCTCAGGCTAGGATCGACAGCTGGCTGTCCTTGGTTGCCCAGCCAGTAGAGCGGCAGGAACATCTGGCTGGAGAACTGCCCCCGATTGGCATCGGTGAGCTCAGCGCCGTTCTGCATCGGGAATATGTAGTTGGGAGTCGCCCCGACTGCTTCGGCGAAAGTCACCACGCTCGACCCCGGACGCGCCCGGTGACCGTTGGCGCTGGAGCAGGCGGCCATGGTCAGCATCACCGCCAACCCCCCGACGACCAGCGGAAGGGCCCCCCGATATCCATAAGGCTTCATGCACTAGCCCCCGTCTTACTGCCGCGCACGAGGCATAGCCTCTCTGGTCCAGCCGCGATCGACACCCAAGCCCGACGGACCATGACGTTGCATTCTGGATACTGGACTCAGGATTGTCAAGAGGCTCGGCAGCGAGTGGCGCCGGCCCTAGGCCCTCGATCCAGTGACCGGCTAGGCGGCGGCCCACCTCCTGGTGTCCCTCTCCCGCAGTGGGCGGGAGGAGTGCGCGCTTCCAGTTGGCTTACCGAGGGTGCCCGCGGGCTTGGGGCTGGCGCTGCCCGGGTCGGACTGGTCCCTCAGGGACGGGCGGTGGCCGCGGCAGGTCGCTCCACCACCCAGTGCCGGAGGGCGTTGACCACGTGCTGCCGAGCCAGCCTTTCGGCGAGCTCCTCCTCCCGATTGACGATCGCGTCAAGGATGGAGCGATGTTCCCTGGCGGAACGGAGGAGCCGTTCCTCCCCTTCGTCCAGGTGGAGGTATGTGGCTTGGGAGGACATCCGCACCAGGGAGCCGAACTGATCCAGCCAGCGGTGCTCCAAGCCCCTCAGCAGCCCTACGTGAAAGGCGGCATTGGTGACCATGTAGGCCTTCTTTTCCCCCCTGACGCTGGCCCTGTCCATCTCGTCCAGCATCTTGGTGAAGGCGGCCCGCTGCGACTCCGCAAGCCCGCGGCGCGCCCACAGACGGCCGACCAGACCGTCGATCACCTCCCGAACCTCCATCATCTCGCGGGCCGCCTCCCCAGCTAGGTCGACCACGCGGCTGCCCCCGGTGACCGGCGTCTCGACCAGCCCTTCGACCTCGAGAAGGCGGAGCGACTCACGCAGCGGGGTGCGACTGATCCCCAGGCGGCCGGCCAACTCCTCCTGCCTCAGGACACTTCCCGGTGGCAGTTGTCCTCCGAATATCAGGCCCCGCAACTGGTCCGCTGCTGCCTCCGCCAGGCGCGAGGGCCGCTTGATCGCCACCGGACCTGTGAGCTCACCCCGCCCGTCCTTCGCAACGCCGCCTTCCCCGGCAATCCATCTAGACATCAGCGGCCCCAGACGGAACTCGGTTCTGCCGCATCGCCTGCATTCTAATCAGACCGCTGGATCCGAGAACAGGGAGGGGGCGGGCGCACACCTTCCCAGCGTCACCCTGCCGTTCCCCACACCGCCGAAGCGGCAGTGGGCCCAGGAGCCGCTTCGTCACGGGCCAACGGGCCACGTTCCCCCCCACCGCCTATAGGCCACCACGGTGCGGGGGCCAACGTCCTACAAGATGATACTTCCTCGCCCAGGGGCTCTGCGGCCAGCACTCAGTCGTGGCCACCAACACGTAGTGTTGGAGATGGGTGACGGGGTGGGGATCCCTTGGCCGAGGTCCAAGGCCGTGCTGCCGCACCCGCCGGCGCTCTACGCGGCGGCGGCGCTTACGCTCCTTACCTTGGCTATAGTTGGGTGCCGTGGAACCAGTGGACCTCGCCGGGGCCCTGGCGGGGCTGAGGGGCCCCTGGCGGCCACGGACCGTCGCCACGGTGAACCACCACGCCCTGCGGGTGGTGCGAGCCTTGGGGGAATTCAGCTGGCACTCCCACCCCGACACCGATGAGCTCTTCTTCGTGCTTTCGGGGATTCTCTCGATTCAAACTGAGGCGGGGGAGGTGCGAATAGGGCCGGGCCGGCTGCACGTGGTTCCAAGGGGGGTGAGGCACCGGCCCAGCTCTGCCGAGGGGGCCGACGTCCTGCTCTTCGAGCCCGAATCCACCGTCAACACCGGGGACAGCCCGGGGCCACTCACCGCACCTCCGGAGTGAGCCCCGACAGGGCAGGGTTCAGGAGGTGATGTGAGCGCCGGGTTCAGGTGCGCAGCGTTAACCGCGATCATTCACGGGGATAGGCAGAGGGGTGGTCAGGGGGTGGGATAAGCGGCTGCGGCCGGCGCGAGCCGGCGGACTGGCCGCAGGCGGTTAGCTCGGGCACGGTACGGGCGCGCCGCAGAGGGCTTGAGCGGCTTTCCGAGTGGTTCAAGGGCAGGTTGGGACCGAGGAGGATGGGGACCGGGGCAGCGGGGGCGGGGAGGGTCAGGAGAGGAGAGCGACCCGCCGGTGGGTGCCGAGGAGGGCCTTGGCATCGGGCCAGCTGCCCTGCACCCGCAGGATGGTTCGCCGCGCGGAGCGGACCAGGCAGGGTAGGGCGTGCCACAGCCACCAGCGCGGCGCTCTGGGCTCGGCCCGGTGCAGACCACAGCGCAGGCGGAGCAGCTGAAACCACCGGACCAGGTCGGCGGCCAAGCCTGCCGGGGCCAGCCAGGCCGAGTTGGCGTCGAAGTCACTGAAGGGGAAGCGCTCCAGGCCCGCGGCCTTGGGACGGCCGATGTGGTCCTGCACGTGGGCATGGGCCCGCATGAACCCGTCCAGCTCCACCGGATCACCCTGGCGATCGGTGTAGAAGCCCCAGAAGCGGTGCTCCGGCGAGGGGAAGAGGCTGGTCTAGGTGCCGGGTTGGCGGGTTCCCGGCGCACGATCGGGTGCGAGGAGGCCCGTTCGAGAGCTTGCAGAACTCGGTCAGCTCCGCCTCCTCTGCCCGTACCACAGCTCTCCGTCCTGGCGCACCGCCGGTTGCCAGCGAGACTCATTGCCCAGGGCCAGGGAGATGGCGGCGTGTATCTGGGGGCAGGAGCGGGCCCGGCTGCACCCCCTGCCGGAGGGGCCGTACACGCTGGCCTTCGGGGTCGCCCGGAGTGTGGGCCAGGTGGTGTGGGTGCGGGGGCATGGAGAGGAGGTGATCGTGGTGCATGTTGGTCGCGAGGGGCCCAAGGAGGTGGCCCGGCACCTGAGGACCACACCGGGGACCCCCAGGGT
>JAKAWF010000106.1 GCA_021817025.1 bacterium | reverse complement strand
GGAGGGAATGGAACTGGTCTAACCCATGGCGCTGGGCAGCACTTCCTTGGGGAGCAGGTCGGAGACGGCGACTGGCGCATCGCAGTTGGGGCAGGGACCGCCCAGCCCAACGCGGGACCGGAAGGTCCCGCAATCCTCGCAGTACTGCTCCCCAACAGCCCTCTCCCCGCAGGAGCCGCACTCGTAGACGGTCAGCGGGCGGCGCGGGCGGATGGGCGGCAGGGGTTCGGGTGGGCGAGCTGCCTGCCTTCTCCGGTACGCCGAGGCCTTGCATGCGGTCGAGCAGTAGACCCTTCTGCCGGAGGGGGCAAATGGGCCCTGGCAGACCGGGCAGACCATCGGCATGCCATCGTCACCCCACGGGGGTTGGCGCGGGGGGCCGCCGAACTCAGTCACGGGTGAGCTCGGCGGCGGCGCGCTTGGCGGAGTGGTCGTCGACCAGATCCTTGCCCTCAGCGGCAGCGGCGATGAGGGCGGCGGTGGCGGCGTTGTTGAGGAGGCGGGGGAGACCGCTGGCGACCCGGTGGAGACGTGCGATGGCATCGTCGGCGAAGAGCGGATCGGAGCGGCCCACCAAAGTCAAGTGGTGGCGCAGGTACTGGGCCGACTCGCCCAGGTCCATGGGGGTCAGGGTGTAGCGGATGGCTATGCGCTGATCGAGGGCAGAAAACACCCCCATGCGCAGTTGCTGGGCAAGTGTCGGCTGACCCACCAAAATGCCGGCGAAGGGGTTGGTGGTGTCCATGTCGGCGCTGGTGAGGAGACGGAGCTCCTCCAGCTGCTCGGAGGTTAGAAGATGAGCTTCGTCAAGGATGACCACCACCTTGCGATGGCGCTCGGTCGACTCCACGGCGAGCAGGTTCTGGGTCTGGGCGATCAGTTCCGGCTTGCGGTACCTGGGCACCGCTCCCAGGGCGCCGACTATGGCGACATACAGCCCACGGGTACCGAATGCCGGGTTGGGGACGTAGACCACGTGATGGCGGGTTCTGTCAAGACCGGCCACAGCCGCCCGCACCGCCACCGTCTTGCCGGCCCCGACATCGCCCACGAGCACCCCCAGGGTGCCCTCGGCGATGCAGTAGCCGAGCCGGGCCACCGCCTCGGCATGGGCGGCTCGGGCGAAAAGGTCGGAGGCGGCGATGGACTTGGTGAATGGGGTGTGGGTGAGGCCAAAGTGGGTGATCCAGGAAGGACTGGTGCTCATGCCAATGGCTCCAGGTCGGGCCCAGTCAACTCCCGGTAGGCAATCTGCTCGGTGAAGGCGGCGTCATGGGCCTTGAGCACCAGGCCGAGGTAGTCGATCCCGGTTGGCTGGGGCTGGGCTCGAACCGCCTGGGGGACGGCGGGGTGGACGTGGTGGCCGAGCACGAACGGCGTCGCCACCCCGGCCAGCCGGCCCTCCAGGTAGACGCTGAGGCTGGACATGTCCTCCGGGTCGTAGCGAAGCTCCACCCGCTTGCGCGCCAGCCCGGGGTCCACCTTGTACCGCTTCCCAGCCAGGCTCACGGTGGCGGTCTTGGTCACCGTCCGCCTGGACGACCAGCGGAATGCCTCCTGAAGCAGCGCCGGGTCGGCCGCCCGGGGCGGCCCTCCCGCCAGGAAGCGGGCGATGGGGGTCTCCCCAGTTTCGGCATGCACCCTGGTGTTGCAGACCGCCTCCACCCAAGCCAGCCAGCGGTCGTTGAGCTCCTCGAGATCCGCGATCCCAGCCTCCTCCGCCTCCAGCAGGAACCGCTCTCGAATCAGGCGGTTCAGCCTTTCCTGCTTGCCCCTGCCTTGCGGCGAGTACGGCTTGCTGTGGATCAGGCGGATGCCCAGGACCGCGCAGGTGCGCTCCAGGGGAGCGGTGATGAATGGGCTGCCGTGGTCAAAATACAGGGTGCTTGGCAGCCCCCGCTTGACGAACCCCTGCCGCAGCACCACCTGGCCGGCCCTGGTGTTCTCGTGACTCATCCAGCGGCCATGCACCAAGAGGCGGCTGTGGTCGTCAACGAGTAGGAAGAGCTTGGCCTTGCGGCTCTGGGCCACCCGCGGGTAGGGCACATAGGGCCCGCTCAGCACGTCACCGATCCAGCGCTCGTTGGGGTACTCGGCCTCGTACCGCCCATACACCACCGGATCCACTCCCAGGGCGCCTCGCTGCAGCCCCTGCCGCCGCAGCTGGTCGCGGATGGTCCGCGGGGCCACCTCGATCCCGTGCTTGGCCTTGAGGATGTCAGCGATATGGGCGGCGCTGCGAGCGGGCAGCTCACGGCGCAGGTCAGCCGCCTCCGCGAACAGCTCCGGGTGCCTGCGGATCGCCCCCTGGTCCGACCGTCGCTGCGGCTGCAGCCCCTGCAGGCCGTCCCTCTTGTAGGCCCGCAGCCAGCGGTCGATGGTGGGGCGACTCACCATCAGCTGGTTGCCGTCGGGCAGGGTGTGCACCCGCGCGGCAATCTCCCGCACCAGCCGGCCTCGTTCTCTGGCCCCCAGTCGGGCATTCAGGGCCTCCGCAATCACCGCATATCGGAAAAGAGCACTGGTCTCGGTCGGGTCAGCGGGCATCACAGGGCCTCCGGAGTCTGGTTGGACGGCATGGGAGCCATGAAACGCCGATCTCCCAGCGCTGCCCAGAGCGGGGTCGTGTTGGTGCTCAGCCATGCCCCGCCGCTGACCAGGCTGGCCAGCGCCCAGAGCTCCACCACCCCCTGCCGGGGGGCCCAGAGGGCTCCCAGCGCAGCCAGGGCAGCCTGCTCTGGGTCCCCCGGCAAGCTGATCACCTCGCCGCCGAGTTCCACTCGCAGAGCGGCAAGACCCGCGACCAGCGCCGGCGCTCTCGCCCGGTGGCGCCGCCGCCAGTCCCGGGCGGTGCTGTGGGGCACTCCCAGGCGAGCCGCCACCTTCGCCATCCCCAGCCCGCGGACTCCAAGCGCCAGGGCGCGCCCGATCACCCGGGCCGGGTCCAGACGCCTCCGCAGCAGGAACGACGGCAGCAACGCATGGGTCTTCCCGCACGGCTGGCACCGCCCCCGCCGGATGAACAGCCGGCGCTCAATCTCCTCCCGGACGTACCGCCAGTACCCAGACCAGAAGACCATCTCCTGTCGGCAGTCGGGGCAGCGGCCCCGGGGAACCCAGATCTCCCTGCCCTGGGCGGCGTACCTCTCGACAGACAGCCCGCAGGGCCATACGATGGACAAGGTGGCTGATCCCACCAAAGGACCCTCTCGGGAACGTCTTCACTGTCGTCGCCGGGGGGGTCCACTTATATGACGAGCTGATCATGCTCCCAGCCGGTTGTCCCCCGCTTCCCCAGGCGCGCAACCCCCTCCCCGAACCCCACCCCCTCTTACTACTACGGCTAGTTGTCCCCTTCCCCACCAGCCTCAACAAGCTCTGCCATTTCCCGGAGCTTCAGCCTCAACCAGTGATGCCCCTAACACGCCAGGATCGCCCCTTGCGCATGATCCACAGGTCACGGCTACCGGGATGGCCCCGCTCGTTGTCGCTGTGGTGGCACTTGACCTCGTGCGAGCGCAAGCCCCTGGCTTCAGCCATGGGGTCGAGCGAGTCCCGAAGTGTTACAATAAGAACCTCGGCACGGAGCGCGGCTCCACCTCCACGACTTCGGGGGTTGCCGGTGTCGAGGTTGCCAGAGAACCCACGAGTCAGCTGCTTTGCGGCGGTACCGGAAGCGGGGCTTCCGGACAGAGTGGGTCGGCTAAAGCCAGTACAACCCCGGTCTACGGCGGGGGCGGTGAAAGCAGTCCGCGAGACAACCGAGGCGAGACTGGAATCCCCGGATTCATCCGTGGGGAGGATGTCAATGTGTCTGTGACCGTCCTCTTGCCAACTCCACCGCCAGCGGCCCGGTCCAACCGCCTCGGGAACGTCGCGGAGCGCTAACCTGCCGTTGGCGAACATCTCCAGGGGCCAGGCCGGGGTGGCGTAATGGTAGCCGCAGCGGTCTTAAAAACCGCAGGACGCAAGTCCGTATGGGTTCGAATCCCATCCCCGGTACCACCTTCTTGATCTCGATTACGGCCCTGATGCCGAGAGGATTGGACCTCACATATGTGCGCTTGACGGCAACCGTGACGGCAACCCATCGCGCCGTTCACCGTGGCCGCCACGCGCTCGCCTCCGATCTGATGGAGTGGCCTGGGATGGAGTGGTGCCTTCGGCAGGCTGGTGGTTGAGAGCGCCGACAACACCCTGTGCCGGGCCTCACCGACTTCCCGATCGGACGGGGCCATCCTTCGGTGTCAGCGACTCCGAGTGGTCCATGAGTTGGCGGACAACGAGCCCCCAAGCCTAACTGCCCGGCTCGCTCCAAACAGATTCCTCTCCCACTCATAACCCATCTGACTCGGCCATCTCCGGCCTTCCTCCATCCAACCTCCCTTCGCTCATGACCGCAACGCTCCCGCGCCCAGACCCCGGGAGGACGGACGTTCGACGCACCGCGACGAGAGGCTGCACCCGGTCGGGCTGGGCTTCGCGGCAGCTTCGACGTTGCCCTGGGCGTTGCCGTCGCACCCGGATGCGACGAAGCAACGAGACCGACTCGACCGACAGTCGACAACCGCGCCAGCGGCGGCGGTCGCCCCGGTGTCGCGATCCACTCGCTTCTCCACCACCCGGATGGAGGACCCCACGGCGGCCGTGGGAGTGGTGCCTTCATCTGGGCCATAAC
Organism: bacterium; assembly: GCA_021817025.1. The sequence continues at coordinate 5,451 of JAKAWF010000106.1, read as the reverse complement.
CGAAGCCGCCCCTGCGCGCGTTTATCCATACGCGGGGAGGGGACGCTTCCCCGCCATCATCCCGACACTGGGGAGTTATCGAGAAGGCCTTGGCGCACTGGGGAACCGCTTGCAATCGCCATCTGAGCACCCGAGGCACCCTGTCACGACCTCTTCGCGGCGTGGGAACCGCTATCTGCCTTGCCTTGGTCATGGTCGGCTGTGGCGCCCGGGCCAGCGCGACCAGGACCCCTGTTCCCACGCCATCCAAGCCACCCGTTTCGCCCGCCCAAGAGGCGACCGCGCTGGCCACCTCCTTCATGACCGAGATGGTTGGCGACGACTTCGCAGCCCAGTGGTCGCAACTGGACACCATCGCTCAAGAGCAATGGCCATCGCAGGCAGCTCGAACCACCATGCTGGCATCCAAGTTCAGTGGATCGTCGCGGATCCTGTCATTCTCCCTCGGACAGACCCATTCTGGAGCCACCTGGACCAGCCGGGAGGCCCCGGCGTCGACCATCGAAGGCGCCTACTCCGTCAGGGTGGCGGTCCAGTTCAGCGAACCGGGCCAGCTGCAGCCCCCCGGAGTTGTCTCCGACTACCAGGGGCTCACCCTAACGATGGCTCCAGTGGTCGGCGCCACCCCGGGCCCAAGCGGCCGGCAGAACGCGATGCGGATCGTCGGCGAGGGCCCTGCGTCTCCGAACGCCCCGATCATCGACCCCAGCCCTCTGGTCTCAAGGCAGGCCGCCGTGCCGATCCTCATGTACCACCTGGTGGGCCCCTATCCCGTTCGCAGTGACTACAGCGAGCAGTACAGCTATGAGATCGACTACGGGTTGACGGTCCCCCCGGCGCAGTTCAGTTCCGAGATGGGATACCTGGTCAGCCAGCACTACACCAGCATCTCCCTGGTGCGGCTGGCGGACTACCTCTACTACGGGCTGCCGCTGCCCGCCAAGCCGGTCGTTATCACCTTCGACGATGGCTTCGCCAACGAGTACCAGTACGCTCTGCCGGTCCTGCGGGCGGATGACCTGACCGCCACTTTCCTGCCCTGCAGCGGCCTGATCGGTGAGAAGAACGGTCAGGAGCGCTACATGCCAGCCGCCCAACTGGCGGACCTCGCCAGGGGTGGCTTCTGGGTGGAGGACCACACCTACAACGACGGGACCGTGCTCTGGGGTAGGTCCTTGGCCACCATTCAGTCCCTGGCCGGCAACACCGCCAAGGTCCTCGAGCAGATCACCGAACAGCCCATCCAGTTCATCTCCTACAGCGGTCTGTGGCCGTACCCGTCACCCCAGACCGCGGGTGCCGGCCAGCGCGAGCTCTTCTCGGAACTGGGCTCGCTGGGCTATGTGGGCGGGCTGGAGGACAGCTGGCTGGGCCGCTTCCCCTGGCAAGAGAGCTCGACCAACCTCTGGGAGCTGCCCCGGGTGCGTGCCTACCCCGGCGAACCCCTATCCGTCTTCGCAGGTCTCCTTGACTACGGATGACGGGCAGCGGTGACTGGCCGTTGAGGGGAGGCCGCAGCCGGCAGCCAGGGGAGCACCTCGGGGAGCGGTGGCGTGTGCGGCTGCGCCCGGCCCACTCCCCCAGATCTGGCCCCCGCAGCAGACCATCTAGACTTCACGGACAGCATGCGCCGGTCCTCCTGTTCCGCCGCTGATTACGCTCGGAGCCAGGCGTCAGTTGAGTTGCCAGGAGCACCGCCCCCCGCAGCCGCGGCGCTGGTGGCCTCCTTGCTTGTCAGTGAGGGCAGGTTAGAACGGGAGCGGCTCGGATCGGCCCTCCTGGAGATACTCAACGACGGCTTCCATCTGCCCGCCTGCGGCTTGACGGTGGCGCCACGGGCCCAGATCCACGCCACCGACAGCCGCGGCCGGCTGGCGCAGAAAACCTACGGGTACTACCGGTGCCGCATTCCCAAGGTGGGAGCGGCTCCTGAACGCTGCGCGATTCGCATCTATCACCTCACTGCCATCCGCAGCCAGGTGCTGGCGCCGACAGCATTCACCTCCACCCTGCTGCACGAGTGGACACATCACTTCGACTTCACGGGGCTCCGGCTCGGCCGCTCACCCCACACTCGCGGCTTCTACGCCCGCCTCGCCTGGCTGACAGCCGCTCTGGCCCAGACGGGCGCAGGCGATCGGAGTGCTTGGGCCTGGCTCCCAGAGGCACCGGAAGCGAGCTGACCACTTGGCTCCCACCGGGCTGAGGGCGATGGAGAGGGGAGAGACCGCCGCAGCCATGCGCCCGCCCTCAGACGGATCGCACCAGCGAGAATCCTTTCCGATCACCGTCCGCGCCCAGACGCTTCGCGGTAGCATCACAGGTGACCAGCCCCAAGGAGGACCCATGACCAGTCTGTTTCCCCGCGCCAACTCCCTGGCCCTGGGCATGCTCGCCGCCGCTGCTGCCCTGATGGTGGCCGCCTGCGGGACCGGGCCCATCCCGGGTCAGAGCGGCAGCACCACCACCACCTCCTCTTCGGGCACCAGCTCCTCAGGGGGCTGCACGGCGGCCAACGCCCAGACCTCGGTCACCGTCGAGGCCACCAACGCCCTCACGTTCGTTCCGGCCAGTGTCTGCTTGAAGGTGGGCGGGTCGATCACATGGAAGAACACCGGAAATCTGCCCCACACCACGACCGACCTCGCCAGCCTGGCCGCCAACCCCGCCAACGCCGAGCTGCCGGCGGGAGCCACCGGTTGGAATCATGCCCTTCAACCGGGGGTGCCATTCACACTCAAGTTCACCGTCGCCGGCACCTACAAGTACTTCTGCATACCTCACGAGCTCTTGGGCATGCTGGGGCAGATAACGGTCGTGTCTTAGATCGAAGGCTCCCCTCCGCCGGGGAGGAGCCGGATCGGGAGGGTATTGTGCGCTTCGCCAGTCGAATGAACCGTCTCGGGACCGAGAGTGCCTTCGAGGTCCTCGCCCAGGCTCGCAAGTTGGAGGCCACCGGCAGGTCGGTGATCCACCTCGAGATCGGAGAGCCTGACTTCGACACGCCTTCGAACATCGTGGAGTCCGCCTACGCGGCCATGAAGGCGGGCGCTACCCACTACACGCCCGCTGCCGGACTGCCACCGGTCAGAGAGGCGATCGCCGCCGCCATGAGCCGCCGGGGCGGCATCCCGGTGGCAGCGGATCAGGTGGTGGTGGTCCCGGGCTCGAAGAACATCCTCCACTTCGCTTTGCTCAGCTGTGTCGAGCCGGGCGACGAGGTCATCCTGCCGGATCCCGGCTACCCGGTCTACCGCTCCCTCACCGACTTCGTGGGGGCGGTGGCAAGGCCCATCAGCCTGCACGAGGAGCGAGGCTTTGGGATGGACATGGACGAGTTCGAATCGCTGCTCTCGCCCCGCACCCGAATGGTCATCATCAACTCCCCCCAGAACCCGACCGGCGGGGTGCTCCCGGCCGCCGACCTGGACCGGCTCGCCGAGCTGGCGATTGGGCACGATCTGCTGGTGCTGAGCGACGAGATCTACTCCCGGATCTGCTTCGGAGAGCTGCCTCGACCGATCTGGTCGAGGCCCGGGATGGCAGAGCGCACCATCTTGCTCGACGGACTCTCCAAGACCTACGCCATGTGCGGCTGGCGGCTGGGATACGGCGTCATGCCCCGCGAGCTGGCCAAGCACATGGAGACGCTGCTCATCAACACCAGCTCCTGTGCCGCGGCCTTCACCCAGCTGGCCGCCATCGAAGCGCTCGAAGCCGAGGCGTCGGAGATCGCCGTCCAGAAGATGGTTGCCGAGTTCCGTACCCGCCGGGATACCCTGGTGGAGGGGCTGAACTCCATCCCCGGCATCCGCTGCCTCCTGCCCGAGGCATCCTTCTACGCCTTCCCGAACATCACCGGAACCGGTTTGTCCAGCCGTGAAATGGCGGACCGACTCTTGCAGGAGGCGGGCGTGGCGGTGCTGGCCGGTGAGGCCTTTGGCGAGGCCGGCCGGGGCTTCATCCGGCTCGCGTACACCGCTGGGCTACCCGACATACGCGAGGCGCTCCGCCGCGTCGCCACCTTCGTGGCGACGGCCGCCGCCACACCGGTGCCGTGAGCCCGGATAAGCGGGGATCCGCCCCGCTGGTCCTGGTGCCCATGCGGGCGGGCCGCCGCGATGATCACGAGACGGGGGATGAGCTGCCCATCCAGACGATGAACAGCGCCTACATCGAGGCGCTCCAGGGGGCCCGGGCCATCCCGGTCCTGATCCCGCTGGGCGAGCCGCTGCCGGTCAACATCGATTGGGCCAGCGGGCTGCTGCTGCCCGGGGGAGCCGATGTCGAACCCAAGCGCTACGGGGCCGACCCTGATCCCACCTCGGAGTGGGACCCAGAACTTGACAAGTTGGAGTTCCACCTGCTGGAGTGGGCGCTCCGTGCCCAGGTGCCAGTGTTGGGCGTCTGCCGGGGCCTGCAGGTGCTCAATGTGGGCCTGGGAGGGACTCTGGTCCAAGACCTGCCCAGCCAGCGCCCGGACGGAAGCGAGCACCCGCGCCAGGGGCCACGGGACCGCCTTTCGCACGGACTCCACCTCGAGCCCGACTCCATGCTGCACGAGATCCTCGGCGGCTCCGACTTCGAGGTCAACAGCCTCCACCACCAGGGCATCAGCCGGCTCGCATCCGCTCTGCGCGTGAGCGCTCGCGCGGACGATGGGCTCGTGGAGGGGGTGGAGACCACGACCGGGCCCTGGATCGTGGGGGTTCAATTCCACCCGGAGGAGCTTTTCCGGCATCACCTCTTCGCCAGGCGCCTCTTTCAGGCATTCGCTTCCGCCTGCGCCGGCGAGGCGCCCCGGCGGCCGGCCGGTCTGGTGGGAGCGGTCTCGCGCAGCTGACGGGGACGGCAGCTGCGGCCCCTCGCTCGGCGCCGCAGCTGCCGGGGTGGGCAAGCAGGGGCGGGCCCAGGTCGTACTGGTGGGCCCGGCGCCCCTCCTGATCAACCCGGCCGGGCGAGACCGATGGTTGAGGTGGCTCAGCGGGGTCAAGGGCGGGAAGGTCTGACCAGTGGCTCCCGCCTGGGGGGCCGGAACCAGCCGCGGGCAATCGCTGAGGAGCGAGTAAGACTCCCCAGGCCCGGTCACTGAATCACCGACCCCTGCCCCAGCTTCCTGGGAACCGTTACTTCGCAAGTTGGCCAACGTCGGCCAACCCGAGCATCTCTTCCCCCAGGCGGGTGAGACTGGGTTGTCGCCCCGGTGGCGGCGCGGGGGCATGGGAGCCGCTCGCCTGACAGCTCGCCCCATCAGTCGGGCGGCACGGTGAGGCAAGGGTGAGAGCCCGGCTCTCACCCTTGCCTGGAGGCCCCAGGGTTGGAGCCGAGTGCCTTCTCAGGCACAACCCACCACGGTCCCAGCTGGAACGGCGCTTCCCCATCGCCTCAGCCGCCCGGCGGAGTTGATGCGGGTGCCGGCCGGTCTCGCGATCGGTCCTCGACGGGCGCTTC
>JAKAWF010000105.1 GCA_021817025.1 bacterium | reverse complement strand
CCAGGGTGGGCGTCCATCCCACCGCCAGGTTGTCCACGAAGTTGTTGGAGGTGCCGGTCTTGATCGCCGCCGTGTGCCCCGGCAGGATCAGGGGGGTGTTGGAGCCGAATGCCAAGAGACGGTTGGAGTTGCGGGAGAGGATGGTGTTCATGATGAAGGCGACCTGAGGCGAGAGCACCAGCTGGGCCTGGGTCTTGGGGGTGTAGATGATGGCGCCGTTCTGGTTCACCACCTCGAGCACGAAATGGGCCGGATGGAGGATCCCCTGAGCCGCGAACACCGATCCTGCCTGGGCCAGCTCCCACAGCGGGATGGGGTAGGCGCCCAGGGTCATGCTGGGACCGTAGCTGGAGTTCGCTCCGGCGAGGGTGGTCACCCCCATCGCCCTGGCCATGGTCAGCACCTGGGGGATCCCGGTGGCCAGCTCCACCCTGACCGCGGGCACGTTGAGCGAGTTGCCCAGGGCGACCTGGATCGGCACCACTCCGGCGTACCTGCCCTCATAGTCGTGGACCACGAAGGGCCCGCCCCCGGGTCCCCCGGAGGGCAGCGTCAAAGGGCTGTCGCGCACGGGTGAGGTCATGGTCACCTTGCGGGCCGTGAGCGCCGCCGAGTAGGTGAACAGCTTGAAGGTTGAGCCCGGCTGCCGGGGGGCCGCCGCCATGTCGATCTGGCCGCCAGGGACGTTGGCGCCCGCCCCGCCCACCCAGACCACGACATTGCCGGTGGTGGGGTCCTCCGCCACCAGAGCGCCGTCGGTCATGTGCATCGCCTGGTGGCGGGCGATGTCGGCTGTGACCAGCTGCTGAGCCTTCTGGTTGAGGGGCAGGTTGAGGCTGGTGTAGACCCGCAGCCCCATGGTGGCGTAGCCGGAGCCGTAGTGCGACTGGAGCCACAGCTTCACCTGGTCCACGAAGTAGGGAGCGTAATCCACCGGCGCCTCGCTGCCGGAGGCCAGCGCCGGGGCGGTGGCCAGGATCTTGGTGGCGGACGCCTGGCTCAGATTGGCGTACTTGGTCATCGCGGCCACCACCGCTTGCTGCCGGATCCTGGCCCCGGCCATGTTGGAGTAGGGGTCGAGATAGGATGGCGCCGGCAGCAGCCCCGCCAGCAGGGTCGCCTCAGAGGCGGTCAGCTGGCTGGCGTTGACCCCGAAGTAGGTCTCGGCGGCGGCCTGGACCCCGGTCGCCCCCTGCCCGAAGTAGACGTCGTTGAGATAGCTGTCGAGGATCTGGGGCTTGGACATCTGGCTGGCCAGCTCGTTGCCGTAGAGGATCTCCTTCACCTTGTACGGGATCGACTTGTTGTCGTGCAGGTAGAGGATCTTGGCCACCTGCTCGGGGATGGTGCTGGCCCCCTGGGCGGCGCTGTGGTGGATCACGTCGAAGATCCCGGCTTCCACGATCCGGCCGATGTCGAAGCTGGGGGCGGTCCAGAAGCTGTGGTCCTCGATCGCCACCACCGCGGTTTGCATCACCGGCGCGATCTGGGAGAGGGGAACCGGGATCCGGCTGACGCCGGCGGGATGGAGGTCGGCCACCACCTGGTCGTTCTGCCCGTAGATGACGGTGTCGGTGGGCAGGGGAACGGCGGTGGGAAGGGCGCTGTAGGCCCGCGCCAAGGCGGTCAGAGGCACCGCCATCAGCACCGCCGCCGCCAGGGCCGCCACCACCGCCGATCCGACCAGGCGCCGCCAGCCGGAGGCGGGCTGCCTCCGGGCGCGGCCTGGGCGCAGAGGCGACCGACTGTTTCGCTCTATGTTGATCTCACGCATACCTGTAGATTGGGCACGGCGCGGGGCCGAGGATCACGGGGTTGTCCCGAGGTCCGGCCAGGCGGGGGAGGCGCACAACGCGCGCCGTGCCCAACTCCCAGAACGCCCCGGCTGGTGGTTTGGTTTCTCCGCACTTCCCACCCAGTTCGGAACCAGGCACCGCGACGCCAGTATCCCAGCTCGTTGTTGCAGAATCGCCAGGCGATCACGGGCCAGAGGCGGCAGCCGTTTGGGGAGGGCAGGAGATGAGCGGGGAGCCGGGGACATCCCCTGCGCCTCCGGTGCTTCCCCGCCTGGCCCCGCCGCCTCGAGGAAGCATCTGGAGGGTGACCGGGCTGGCGGGCGGACTTCTCGGCTTGCTGGTGGTGCTCAGAGTCGCGACCTCCCACCCCGTGCCGCCGCCCTCTCATCAGACGCCGCAGGGGGCGGTCGCAGGCTATCTGGGCGCGCTGCTGAAGTCCGACCTGAAGGGCGCTGAAGCCTACCTCGCCCCCGGCGTGCGCGGCCAGGCTCCCGTCATGTTCCGCGACCTCAGGGCGGACCGGGTGAGGCTGGTCTCCCCGGCGGTGGGAGCGGTCGTGGGCACGGGGACGACCGTCACCGTGGAGGCCGCCCTGGAGGTCTGCTACCGGCGCAGCAGCGGCGCTCACTACACCTGCGAACTGCTGGCCAGGCAACCCCTCGGCCTCAGCCCCAGCTTCCGCTGCGTCTACCAGGGGCGCCGCTGGTACGTGACCACCCTGCTCGAGCCGCGGCCCCTCACCGGCGGCTGACCTTCAGCCGGCCGCGCCCTCGAGCGTGGGCTGGACCTGCCGCTCCGGATCGAGCAGCCGGTCGATCTCCTCCGCCTCGAGCCCGGAGACCTGGATGGCCACCTCGCGCACGGTGCGGTTGCTGGTGAAGGCCTCATGGGCGATGGCCGCGGAGGCGTCGTAGCCGATGGCGGGCACCAACCCGGTGCAGATGGCCAGGCCCCTCTCCAGCAGCTCGGGGCCGCGCCCGGTGGCGACCAGCCCGTCCACCGCCCGGTCGGCGAAGTTGGCGGCGGCGTTGGCCAGCAGCCCGATCTCCAGGAGCAGGTTGTGGGCCGCGACCGGCAGCATCACGTTCAGTTCCAGCAGCGAGCCGGCGGTGCCCGCGAAGGCGACCGTGGCGTCGCAGCCCATGACCTGGGCGACCACCATCAGGAGCGACTCGCAGATGACCGGATTGACCTTGCCCGGCATGATCGAGGAGCCCGGCTGAACCTCCGGCAGGCTCAGCTCGCCCAGCCCGGCTCGCGGCCCACAGCTGAGCAGACGGATGTCGTTGGCGATCTTGTGGAGGGAGATCGCGGTGGAGCGGACCGCTCCCGAGGTGAACACGGCCGCGTCCAAGGTCGCCTGCGCCTGGAAGTGATTGTCGGTCTCTCGCAACTGGGGATCGTAGGCGGGCGCCAGCCGCGCGACCACCCTGCGGGCGAACTCGGGGTGGCTCCCGATCCCGGTCCCGACAGCGGTTCCCCCCAGGGCCAGCTCGCTCAGCTGGGCGCGGGCCGCCTCCAGCCTCGTCGCCGCCCGCTCCACCTGGCCCCGGTAGCCCTCGAACTCCTGGCCGAGGCGGATCGGGGTGGCGTCCTGGAGATGGGTGCGCCCGGTCTTGATCACCGGCCAGAGCTGGTCTCGCTGGCGCTCCAGGCTGGCCGCCAGCCTGGTCAAGGCTGGCAGCAGCTCCTCGCGCAGCGCCGCCAGCGCGGCCAGGTGGATCGCGGTCGGGAAGATGTCGTTGCTGGACTGCCCCAGGTTGACGTGGTCGTTGGGGTGGACGGTGGCGCGGTCGCCCCGCTCGGCGCCCAGCAGCTCGAGCGCCCGGTTGGCGATCACCTCGTTGGCGTTCATGTTGGAGGAGGTGCCGCTCCCGGTCTGGAAGATGTCGACCACGAACTCCCCGTCGAAGCGGCCCCGGGCCACCTCGTCGGCCGCCGCCTGGATCGCCCGGGCCCGCTCCGGGCTCAGCAGCCCCAGCTCCAGGTTGACCTGGGCCGCCTCCCGCTTGACCGCGCCCAGCGCTTCGATCATCCGCCGCGGCAGCCGCAGCTGCGAGATCGGGAAGTTGACCACCGCGCGCTGGGTGGAGGCGCCGTAGTAGGCCCGCGCCGGGACCTCCATCTCCCCCATCGAGTCCCGCTCCACCCGGACCTGCTCGATGCTCATGCGCTCGAGTCTAAGGGCTCGTCGAGGGCGGCCGGGGCGGGGCCGGGCCGCCAGTCGTCGAGCAGCCGCCGGCGCCAGCTGTCAGGCGGCGCGCCCTCGATCCGGGGGCCGAAGTGGTAGCCCTCGAAGCGCCGCAGCAGCAGGCAGATGACGACCCCGACGGAGGCCACCGCATAGGCCCCGGGCGCCCCCGCCAGCGCCAGGGCGAGGGGCAGGAGCAGGTACGCCAGCAGGACTCCGAGCCCGCTCCGGCGGAGTATCTGGCCGCCGCCCAGAAGGCAGAGCAGAAAGCCCAGCCCGAGCCATGACCACAGGGCGATCGCGCCGGTGGCGGTGGCCACCCCGCGTCCCCCGTTGTAGCGGAAGTAGAACGGCCATCCATTCCCGATCACGGCCATCAGCCCGGCTCCGGCGGCGACCCAGCTGCTGGCGTGGAGCAGCTGGGCGGCCAGCACCGGGGCCAGCCCCTGGCTGAACTGGAGCGGGCCCACGAAGGCCGCCGGGAGCAGGCCGACCTCGTGGAAGAGGTTGCTGGTGCCGATCTTGCCGGTGCCGACACGGCGCAGGTCGACCCCGGCGGCTCGCCCCATCAACCAGCCCACCGGGACCCCGCCCAGGAGGTAGGCACCGACCCACAGCAGCCCCACTCCGAGAGGGGCTCGCAGCGGCCCGACCTCAGCCAGCATCGGGTCGGCCCGCGGGCGACGAGCTGCGGCGGCAGGGGGGGCGGCCCCTCCCCCGGCCGAGGCCTCCCGCCTCGAGTGGGGGAGCGGCCGGATGCCGGGGACCCTGAATCCGGGCCCCCTTGGGTCGAACGGTGGGCCTCGGACGGGCGCGCCTCATCCCGCTCAGTCGCGCGACGGCAGCGGCAGGTCAGCGACCGCGGCGGCTCCGATCAGGCCGGGGCCGGTGTGCAGAGCCATCACCGGGGTGAGGTCGAGCCGCTCTATGGGCCGGTCGCCGAAGAGCTCCCGGAGGCTCTCGACCAGCGCCGGCACCGAGGCCGGGGCGCCGCCGCAGAAGATCGCCAGCCTGACCGCGAGGTCCTGGGCCACCCGCTCCCGCAGGCTCTGGGCCACGACCCGAAGCGCCCGCCTGGTCCCCCGCACCAAGGCCAGCCGCTGGACGTCGCCGGCGGTGAAGGAGAACACCGGCCGGACGTGGAGGAGGTCGCTGCCGAGCCCGGCGAGGGCCGGCACCCGGCCGCTGCGGACCAGGAAGCGCATGGTGTCGAGGGCGGCGATCACGTGAGCGCTGCGGGCGACCTCACGGGTGTGGGCGGCCACCCGCTCCAGCGGGAGCCCGGCCGCGCAGGCGGAGGCGGCCGCCTCCGCCACCAGGGTGAAGCCGCCGGCCGCGGTGCCGGTGTCCATCACCTCGACCCGCCTCTGCGGCTGCTCGGCCCTGAGCAGCTCCCCCGCCAGGGTGGCGGAGCGGATCATGGTGGAGAATCGGGCGGGGATGGTGAGGCAGAGGATGTCGGCGGCGGGGGCCTCCCGGAAGGCGGCCAGGTAGTCGCCCGGCGAAGGGGAGCTGCTGCTGGGAAGCGGCCCCGGCTGGCTCAGGCGGGCGTAGAACTCGTCGCTGGTGATGTCCACACCGTCGCGCAGACTGCGCCCGTCCACCTCGATGGACATCGGCACCACCGTCACCCCGGCGGCCTGTGCCTGAACGGGGTCCAGGCAGGCGCCGCTGTCCACCACCAGCGCCGTCAGCAGGTCTGCACTCACGCGGGCGTCCTCCTGCCCGGATGGCCCTGCTCGTTCATGCAGCTTCGGTAGATGGCCAGCAATCGGTCCAGCATCGCATCCAGGCCATGATGACGCAGCGCCTCCTCGCGCGCGTGCAGGCCCAGCTCCCCCGCCCGCTCCGGCGCGATCCCGTGCAGCTGCTCCGCCACCGAGTCGGCCAGCCGGGCGGGGTCGAGGGCAACCCCCCCGGCAGCGGCCGCCAGCAACCCCCCGGCGGGCGTCACGGCCGCGGCGCAGCCGCTGGCAATCGCCTCCAGCAGGGATATCGACAGCCCCTCGGCACTCGATGGCAGGCAGAAGACATCGACGGCTCGCCAGAAGTCGACCCGGTCCTCCAGCCGCCGCAGCTGGCCGAGGTAGACCACCCGGGGATCACGCTCGGCCAGCTGGCGCACCTGACGCTCCAGTGCCCCCCGCCCCGCGAGCAGCAGGCGGGCCCGGGGTCCGAGCTCGGCGCGCTCGAAGCCCGCCAGCAGTTCCCTCACTCCCTTCTCCGGGTCCAGCCGGCCGGCGAAGCCGACCACGAGCGCCGCCCCTGGCAGGCGCTCTCCCCGGAGTCGGCTCGGCCCCGGCGAGAAGCGCTCGGTGTCCACGGCATTGGGCAGGACCTCGATCCGCCCGATCCCCACGCCCACCTCCGCCAGCCGCAGCCGGTGTTCCTCGGTGAAGACGATCACCCGCTGGTAGTGGTCCAGCCGGCGGGCCCAGAACCGGTGCAGCTCACGCATCACCACGGCCCGGCCACTCCCCTCCCGGCCGAAGGGAAGGTGGAACGTGACCACCCGGGCGCTGCCGAGGCGCTCGGCCGCCGCGCCCACCCACCCATCGTCCAGGGTGAAGCTCAATGAGCAGTGGGTGACGTCGGGGCGGTGGGCGGCGAGCCAGCGGTGCATCCGGGGACGGAATCCGGGCATGGGCATGGTCGCGGTCTTGAAGCGCATGGTGGCCCAGGCGACCGCATGGCCAGGGTCGACGGGCACCTGGCTGCCGTCCCGCCTGGCGTGGTGGAAGAAGACCTCCTCGCCGCGCTTTACGAGTCCCTCGGCGACCTCCTCCGAGTAGCTGGTCAGCCCGTCGGCGTGGCGGCCCACCGCGTGCCCCAGGAACGCCACCCGCAAGGGGCGGGCGCCATCAGCCTGGATCGAGGTCAACCAGGCGGCCCTCCTCAAAGGGATACCACTGCTCGGGCCAGCGCCTGACCGCCCTCTCGAAGACCGCCAGCAGAGGCCGGAGGGCCCGGGCCGGGTCCTGGTCAGGGGCGATGTAGAGGGGCGGGTGGACCTCGACCAGGTAGGTGCCACTGGGGCTGCGGGTGGCCACCACCGGTAGCAGCGGGCAGCCGGTCCGGGCGGCCAGCATGGACGGCGCCGCTGAGAAGCGGGTGTGATGGCCCAGAAACTCGACCTCCAGGCTCGGGGTGTCGCCGGGAATGTCCGCCAAGAGGGCCACGAAGCCACCCCCGCGCAGGGTCTGGAGGACCGTCCGCGCCGACCTCGAGGCCAGCACCGTCCGCAGGCCCATCTCTCCCCGCGCCCAGATCACCAGATCCTGGATGGAACGAGTTCCCTCGTCCGCCATCACCACGGTCAGCGGGATCCCCACCGCGTGGGCCCAGGCGCCGGCGGCGTCCCAGGTGCCGAGGTGGAAGAGGACCATGATCCCCCCCCGTCCTTCCGCCCTGAGCCTGAGGGCATGTTCGAAGCCGACTCCCCGGCCGAGTGAGATCAGCTGGGGCCGGGGCAGCCGGTGCACGTAGACGAAGTCGAGACTGATGCGGCCGTACTCCTGGAAGCTGCGCCGGGCCAGCCGGCGCGCCTGGCGGGGGCCCAGCTCTGGGAAGACTCTCCGGTAGTTCCTCATCGCGGCGCGGCGGCGGGCTGGCTGGATGGCGAAGGCCGCGTTGGCAAGCGCGTCCGAGACCCGGTAGCGGTGGGGGCCGAGAAGATGGAGCCCGGCGGCGGCCAGGTCGAGTCCCCCCCGGAGCGCCGCCTTCGCCCGCGGCGCCGTCGGATCGGCCATCTTCGGATTGTCGCATCTCGCCCACGGGCCGCCGTCCCGCCGGGGCGCACGACGCTGGGAACGGGGTCCCCATCGCACAAGACCGAGCTGAGAACCCGCCATGGGATAATTAAACGATGAACCTGGTAAGAAAGCTCAGGCTGTGATCAGACCGCAGCGCTCGCCAGAGATGTGGTTGCCGCTGAGGTATCTCGCAACCGGCATGCTGGCCTGGGTGCTGGCAGCGGTGGCGGTGCCGCTGCTGGCTGCCGATCTGGTCGCCGGCTTCGACGACCCCAAGATCTTCGCGCTCACCCACCTGGTGGTGCTGGGGTGGGTGACCATGACCATCATGGGCGCGCTCTACCAGCTGTTCCCCGTCGCGCTCCAGGCCTCCCTGGCAGCGCCCGAGATCGGGCGCTGGAACTTCATCCTGTACGCCGCCGGGGTCGCGGGCTTCGTGCCCAGCTTCTATTTCGACTGGACCCCGGGGGTGGCGATCTTCGGCAGCCTGGCGGTGGTCGGCATCGTCATCTTCGCCGCCACCCTGCTGCTGAGCTATCCCAGCGTGCGCGCGCGCCATCCCATGGGCCTGTTCGTGCTCTGCGGACTGGGCTGGCTGCTGGTGACGATCGGATTTGGCCTTGCCTGGGCGCTGGACTGGCAGTTCCGGTGGTTCGTCATCACCCCCAACATGCTGGCCGCGCATGTCCACGCGGGCCTGGCGGGATGGCTCGGATGCACCCTGATGGGCGTCTCCTACAAGCTGATGGAGCTGTTCGCCTTGGCCCACCGGCGCGCCTGGAGGTTTGCCTACCTCGTTCTTGGCCTCTGGAACTCCGCGCTGGTGGCTCTGATCCTCAGCCTGCTGCTCCGGCCGGGTGGCTGGGAGGTCGCCGCTTCGGCCACGGCGCTGGCCGCGACCGTGCTCCTGTTCGCGTTCGACCTGGCGCGGATGTGGACTCGTCGGCGGCGGCGCCGAATCTCGGTGGAGCAGGGCCACGTAGCCCTGAGCCTGCTCTCGCTCCTGCTGGCTTGCGGGATCGGGGTCACCCTGACGGTGGGGCACGGCTTTCCCCCCAACTGGTTCGTGGCTTACGGGTACGCAGCGATCGTGGGGGGGGTCGGCTTCGCGATCGCGGGCCGTTATCAGAAGATCATTCCCTTCCTCGCCTGGCTGCACCGGTACTCGCGGGCCTCCGGGCCGGCACCCCCTCCACTGCTGCAGGACCTGGTGGACGAGCGGCTGGGGTGGGCCAGCCTGGCCCTGCTGGCGGCCGGATACGTCCTGGTGCTGGTGGGCCTTCTGCTGGCCTCGGTGGTGGCGGTCCAGGATGGGGGCATGCTGTATCTGGCCGGAGTGCTGCTCGGCCTGGCGGCGCTGCGCACCACGCTCATTCCCTCGCGTCAGGTGCGGCGGTCCACTTCCAGCTCCACCCCTGCCCGCTCCAGCCGGCCCGCCCGGTTGGTGCCCCAGGGGCCAACCAGTCAGCCCAGGGCCCAGGGCCACGTCAAAGTCGGCTGAAGTGAAGTGGTCGGGCAGGGGGCTGGCTTTTTCCAGCGAAGTGCGCTGTACCATCGGGGATGGGTCCCTTGGAGAGCAGCGCCGCCGGGGCTGAGAGCCGCCCTCTGGCAGCGCTGTTGCGGCTGGTCAGGCCAGATGAGGTCGGCCGTTGGGATGAGTTGATGGCGGCCCATCATTGCCTCGGGTTCAGGACCCTGGTCGGCCAGTCGCTGAAGTACGTCGCGGAGCAGGACGGAAGCTGGGTTGCGCTGGTCGGCTGGGGTGCCGCTGCCTTCAGGTGCGGCCCCCGAGATCGCTGGATCGGCTGGACTCAGAGCCAGCAATGGCAGCGGCTGCACTTCATCGCCAACAACCTGCGCTTCTTGATCCTGCCCGGGCCACGGCGCCCGAGCCTCGCCTCGAAGGTGTTGGGAGCCAACCTGCGGCGGCTTTCCTCAGACTGGCAGGAGATCTTCGGCCACCCGATCGTGCTGGCGGAGACCTTCGTAGATCCGGACTTCGCAGGCACGTGCCACCGGGCGGCCGGCTGGCAGGAGCTGGGGATGACCCAGGGCTATCGGCGCAACGGTGGCCGCCACCACTACCACGGTCGGCCCGAGTCGATCTGGGTCCGACCGCTGCATCGGCGGGGACGGGAATGGCTGGCCGCCCCTTCGATGTTCCAGCCTTCCAGCCCGGAGGCCCCTACTTGCCCGATCTGAACTACGTCCTGGACTCGCAGGGGGAGCTCTTGGAGCTGCTCAGGAGCTTGCCGGATCCGCGCAAACGGCGAGGCATCCGGCACCGCCAAGCGAACATCCTGGCAGTGGCGATCTGCGCCACTCTCTCGGGGATGCGCAGCTTCGTCGCCATCGGAGAGTGGGCGGCCCGGCTCGCCGCAAGAGGCACTGGAGCAGCTCGGCTGCCGCTGGCACCCCACCCAGCAGCGTTTCCTGCCGTTGCCACACAGTGAACTCTAGTAAGCCCACTGCTAGTGGCACCCCTTCTCGGGGTTCCTCTCCCGTTGCCGGGATCGGTTCTGGCCTCACCGTGGAACGCGCACCGCCGAGGCAGTGGTCTTA
>JAKAWF010000104.1 GCA_021817025.1 bacterium | reverse complement strand
CGGGGCCAACGGGTCGGGGAAGTCGACCCTGCTCAAGTGCATCGCCGGCATCCTGACCCCGGACCGTGGCCGGGTCTCGGTACACGGGCGGCTGGCCTCGCTGCTGGAGGTCGGGGCCGGCTTCCATCCCGACTACAGCGGTCGCGAGAACATCTACCTGAACGGCGCCATCCTGGGGCTGCCCCGCCGCTACATCAACTCCGTGATGGCCGAGATCATCGGCTTTGCGGAGCTGGAGCAGTTCATCGACAACCCGGTCCGCAACTACAGCTCCGGGATGTACGCCCGGCTGGGGTTCTCGATCGCCATCCACATGGACCCGGACATCCTGCTCCTGGACGAGGTGCTGGCGGTCGGCGA
Source organism: bacterium (assembly GCA_021817025.1). The sequence continues at coordinate 10,268 of JAKAWF010000104.1, read as the reverse complement.
CGAGGCCTTCCAGCGGCGCTGCATCGACCATATCGACGGGATGCGTCGTGAGGGCAGGACGCTGATCTTCGTCTCCCATGCCGCCGAGACGGTGCGCAATCTCTGCGACCGTTGCTTGTGGATGGAGCATGGCGATCCGCGCCAGGTGGGGGAGACCGACTTGGTGGTCGGCGCCTACATCGGTGAGGTCAATCGTCGGGAGATGGCGGCTCTCCAGGCCTCTGCCGCAGAGCTAGGGGGCACCCAGCCGGGTTGGATGGGCGTGCGGCTGACGGTCGTCTCCTTCTTGGGCGGCGCCGAGGAGAACGCGGTCGAGACCGGACAGGAGCTCTCTGTCCAGATCTCCTACGAGGCCCCCGATTGGCTTCGCAACGTCCGCTTCCGGGTGTCCTTCTATCCCGCTGGGCAGGGGACCCTGCTCAGCGCCCAGACCGACGATGGCGAATTGGGCGGAGCGATCTTGGAGGCGTCCGGCACGGTCACCCTCAGGATCCCTGAGGTGCCGTTCCTCGACGGCGTCTACGGGACCCGGGTCGAGATCGAGGACATCACCAGCGGCAAGGTCTACACCGAGCTGGATCGGCCCCAGAGCTTCCGGGTCCACGCGCCCGGGCGCTGGGAGGTCGGCCTGGCGCTGGTGGGCCACAGCTGGGAGCTGCCGGTTCGCCACGAAAAGGTGGTGGGGGTCTGAGCCCGCAACCCACGGCCACTGCGGGCGGGCCGCTGGTCAGCATCCTGGTCGTCACCTACGAGCCCGATCCCGAGCTCTTGCGGGAATGCGTTCAGTCGGTCGTGGACTCCAACTACCGCCCGCTGGAGCTGGTGGTGGTGGACAACGGCTCCCGCCGGACCGGTGTCCGCGACCAGCTCGAGGGGTTGCTGGCGGGCAACCAGGAAGTGTCCTTGGTCTTTTCGGCGCAGTCTGACAATCTCGGCTACGCCGCCGCCACCAACGTGGGGGTGGGGCTCGGCCGAGGCGAGCTGGTGCTGCTGCTCAACCCCGATGCCAGGCTGGACCGGGATGCGGTCCGCTGCCTGGTCGAGGCCGCCGGGACCCGTCCCGATGCGGCCGGGTTCGCCCCCAAGATCCTGCTGGCGAATCCTGGGGTGGTGATCGATTCGGTGGGGATGGCGATCCATCCTGGGGGGGAGGGCTCGCAGCGCGGCCTTGGGCAGGCAGACGCCGGTCAGTACGACCTTCAAGAGGAGGTGGCCGGGCTCTGCTTCGCGGCAGCTCTGATCCGCCGTCAGGCGTGGGCTCGGGTGGGGCCTTTGGACACCCGCTACTTCATGTTCTACGAGGACGTCGACTGGTCGCTGCGGGCTCAGGTTCTGGGGGAGACCTTCTGGACGGTGCCGGGCGCCCGCGTGTTCCACTTCCACTCCGCCAGCACCCGCCACCTGGGGGGCGGCTTCAAGGCTCGCCTGATCCAGCGCAACCTGATCTGGACCGCGGTCAAGAACCTGGAGCGCCGGGCAGCCGCCCGGGTGCTCCTGCGCCGCACCGCTGCCAATGTGAGACGGGTTGGGCGACAGCGCCACGCCTCCGCTTCGGCACGGGCGCTGTTGGAGGCGTGGCTGGGCCTGCCCGGGATGCTGAGCTCGCGCCGCCAGATTCAGAGTCGCCGCCGCCGCCGCGATGGAGAGTTTCTGGGAGGGCGGGGCGAGGCCACCTTCTTCGACGCCGAGAGCTACCTGCCCCAGGCCAGTGTGGCCGCCCTGGTGGCCGTCCTCAGCCGGCTCTACGCGGTGGCGCCGGAGCCGGCCCTGGAACGCACACTGTTGCGTATATCCAGCGCCGAGGCGACGGGGCTGGGTAGGGACCGGGCGCGCATCGCGGCCATGGTGCGCACTGGTGGGATGGCACTCACCCCGGCCCTGGAGTGGCTCTTGAGCGAGCTGGAGGGAGCGGCCCCCCGCTGATCCAGCGTCCACTGACCGAGGTCGCCTGGCGTGTGACCAGGTCTCCAGACATAGGGTAGGAATTGATGCAACGCCAAGCGCTCGCACCACGGAGTTCTGGAAGCCCGAGCGAAGCACTTTGGATGGCATGCCTCTGCTCCTGGTGGCCGTGCGCGTGTTTCATGAATTCGAGGTATCCATTTGACCGGACTACCGAAGGCTGGCCGTTCTCGAGGGCTGTCTGGCTCGCAGCCACTCAATGCTCGGTGCGTGTCCCAACCGGGGCGGTGGCAGGGGGCCATGGGCGAGGACGGGGGACGGTAGCGTGCCCCGTCCAGGGGCTGCTCGGCCACCTGGGCAGCTCACGCGCAACGCGGCACCTGCCGGGTGCCTGGCACCGCAATCAGCACCGAGAGGCGTGCCGAGCCGCCTCCGCTCAGGGCCGAACTTTCGAGGTGCTCCACCCCATACCGAGGCAGATCCCGGACGCCAACAGCAGCGCGACGGCAACGACTAGCAACGAAACCTGTAGCCACTCCCCACCGCCCCGACGAAACGCGATAGCCGCCAGAGCCGCCACCGGCACCACGGCGAAGGCCAGGGCCGAGGCAATCAACAGGTATGCCTTCGAGTTCACTTGCGGTCCATCTGATGGCGGGCAGCGTCGAGGGCAGCTTAGCGTAACGGCCACGCCGCCTGCTGGGCCGGCTAAATGGATACCCCGATCATGAATTATCTCCCGCGCTGATCGAGACTCGGCGCCATCCTTAGTTCAAGTTCCTCTGTGCCAATCCGTTATGTCTAGAGGACTGGTGACCCGGCGGGGCCGTAGTCCCGACCGTGAGCTGGTGCCCTCTGGCCAGCCGGCGCTGCTGGATGGTCGCGGCCCGGGTCGGTCCCCAAGTGGCGGCCGTTCGTGGAGTCCGGACGGCGGCCGGGCTCGGCCGTTCCAACAGGGGTGCGTGCACAAAGCGCTCCTTCAACCATGGGTATGGGTGGCTGGACATCGTCCCGGAGCGGCGCCAAGTGTGGCCGGCCGGCTCAGCCAGCGCGACCGTGCTCACAGGCCCTGGCCGATCCAGCCGGGACGTCACACTCGACTGGAGCCTTCCGCCAGGTGGCCCGCGCTCGCGATGTCCTGGTCATGTGACGCTTGCAAACGCGGGCGCGCTGACTCCTGTCCCGGGAGCCGTGGGAACCGGCGTCAACGCTGCCAGCAGACCGCCAGCGGGCGACTTCCCCGGGCCGCGAGGTCAGCCAGACAATGACGCGGCCAGACCCGCGACGTCGGCCGCGGCGGCGTCGACGATGACCCTGAGGCCCGCAACCTGCCCCTTTGCCAGGCTGTCCAACGAAGCGGAGCCAGCCAGGAAGTGGGCCCCGACTCCGCGTGGTGGGGTGGTCCCGAGGGCGTTCATCGGCGGCGGCCACGGGGCGGCTACGGGCTTAGGACGAATCGCCTCGCCGGCTCGAGCGAAGTGCCCCTCGAGTCCATCGCTTCGACGCCACAGAACCGGGTGAGGCGAGCGCCCTTCCACGATCGCTGGGGTGCGGTGGCCGCCGCCGATGGTGGACAGGAAGTGCATGGCCCCGGCCAGAGGCACCAGGGAGCTGACCGGTAGCCCGGTGAGAAGGCGCGTGACCGCTGCTTCCTGAGGGCCCAAGTACTCCTCGGCCATCGCCGTGCCGGCGATGGCCGGCAGTGGTCGGACGATCCCGCGATCTTCGCCGTCGCTTCGGCGTTTCGCCGCGCCGGAGCGCACCAGCCGGTCGTCCAGAACCGTCGCGGAGGGGCCGTTCAGACCCAGAGCCTGGGCAAACTCCTGCATGGTGAGCCCTCCCTCCGGGAGGCGGCGGACCGCTCTCACCTGGCGCCGGGTCAAACCGCGGATGTCTTCCGGGTGGGATGGGGCGGGCAACTGCCCCGGCCACCTTACAGTGTCCAAACAGCGGCTGAGAAGGTCGCGGAGGCTGGCCGCGGCGTGGCCGGCTGGAGCGGTCGTCACGCCGGTGGCGGTCGGAGCCGACCCCCCATCGGAGCTGGGATGCTCACCGGCCCTGGGCGTCGTGCCCGGCCCTGTAAGTTCGCCGCCACGATCGGGCCTGGGCATCTTGTGGGCTCCTTGTCCCGGACCCGCGAGGCCGGGTCCGGTCGACGTGCCGATCCGCATTGTCCTGTGGCCGATCATGGCGCGGGCTGGTCATGGTGTCGGTCCGGTGGCGCACATAAGGGGCTGGAGGCGCAGGACCTCGATGGGCGGGACTTGGACCGCGGAGTGTCGACCGGCCCGATCGAGTCTGGGATTCGGCCGGGGATGGCCATCCGTAGGACCCTCCCGCCCAGCCTGCGGCTCTTCTGACCGATGGGCTCGCCCAACGCCCGTCGGCCCTGGCGATGGCAGTGCGGCGCCAGCCCGGGTCTGGTCACAGGCGCCTCTCACTCCGTACCAGGGGCTGCGGGGCGGGGGCCATCGGAGGCGACCTTCGGGAGCGCGCAGTCGGTGGGCTCCGCTGCGGCATTGACGCTCTCCGCAGACCGCTGAGAACTCCTCCTCCGAGCGTCCCGGCTCGGCCAAGCGCCTGCAAGGATCTGGATGAGGGGCGGACGCCCCGCCTTGGGGAGCCCAACCAGCATCCTGGTCCCAGAGGATCAGCTGCACCCCCGGTCTCGCCAGCACACGGTCAGGGAGGCCGGGAGGGCCATCGCCACCGGCGGGAGACGCCATGTCGGGGCGGACTCCGACGGTTAGGCGGCACCTCGGAAGGTCACCGTGTTGTTGACCAGGTAGTTCCAGATGGAAGCGATCCCGGTGCCCACCAACAGCACCAGCAGGTAGAAGTAATGGAGGTCGGTGGCCCCCACCAGCAGGACCAGCTCCTGGATCCCGAGCCCGATCAGGGACACGCCCTCGAAGGTGGTGAAGCGGCGTCCGAGGCTGTCCGTCTCCCGATCTCGCCAGGTGAGCAGGGAGTTGACGGTGAAGGTGACCAGGATCGCCGATTGGATGGAGATCCCGGACGCCAGCCAGAGGGCCAGGCCAAGATGGCGATAGAGCAGCACCGTGCCCCCGAGCGTGGTCACCACCCCGAGCACGCCGGCGAAGCCGAAGGAGACCACTCTGCGGCCGTGCTCCCGGAGCAGTTCGTCGGCGGGCCCGAAGGGTGTTGCCGACCGCTGGTAGAGCTTCCCCACGGCGCGTCAGGTTAGCAGAGGTTAAGGTGCCACCCGATCACGGACTGGCCACATTCGTGACACGGCCGCTCGAGCGCCGCCGTGCATTCGACTGGGTGAGACGCGCCTCACCTGGAACTCACGCTGGGCGTCCCGCCCTTCGCGGCGGTCGGGCCGCACACCGCCTTCGGCACCGCCCCGCGGCGGATGCCGCTTTGGGCGTGCCTGCGGCCGGCCCTGCGGGTGGTCCCGCTGCCTCCCGTCGGCCTGGGCGGGGGGCTCTTCCAATCGGTCATGGTCTGGTCAGCGCCGGCGTGCCGGTCCTCACGCCGCTGGCGTTCTCCCACCGGCCGTTGGTGGCCGGCTCCAGCGAGGTGGAGGCTGCCGGCGGCGGGGCCAAGCACCGGCAGCGCGCGTGCCGCTCCGGTATCAGCGGCTGAGTTCAAACTCAGACCGGATCTCACCAACCACCTGGCCGACCCAGTTACGCACGGGCTCGGCCAGGTGGGCTGCCAGCGGCGGCGCCAGGGGTTGCCCCAGCAGGCCGACCAACTGGAGGGCCCTGGCCGCGATCTGGGCCATTCCGATCGCCGAGCCGGACTCCAACTTCACCACCACCGCCAGACTGCCGTCCCTGGCGATTCCGGCCAGGACACCGGCGGCCCCGCTCTTGACCACCAGATGGGCGCCCTCGGACTCCATGAGAACGGTGTCGAAGGCGCCGGTGCCCGCCACCAGGAAGGGGTGATCGGCCATCGCCGCCAGACAGCGGCGGAAGGCGGAATCGGTGGCGGCCGCGTGGCTAAGGGCGCGGGCGAAGTCCTCGACCGCAAGTCCGAAGGTGGGCAGGCCGCAGCCGTCGGTGCCGTACGGGATCGTGGTCGGATCGAGGCCGGCATGCCAGCCCAGGCGGGTGGCGATCTCCTCCTGAAGGGGATGGCGGCGATCCAGGTAGCTCTCCTGGGGCCAGCCCCGGTGGGCGCAGACCGCCACCATCGCGGCGTGCTTGCCGGAGCAGTTGTTGTGGATCGCGGTCGGACGCTCACCGCGGGCCAGGAGCTGAGCCGCCGCCAGTGGGTCGCTGGGCAGGTGAACCCCGCAGCGCAGCGCACTCTCGGGCAGGTGGGCGGCTTCAAGGATCGCCCTCACCGCCTCCAGGTGCGCGGCCTCGCCGTGGTGGGAGGACGCCGCGATGGCGACGCTGGCATCCCCCAGGCCGAGCGCGTCGGCGGTGCCGGACTCGACGAAGCTGCTGGCCTGGAACGGCTTGAACGAACTTCGCAGGGTGGTCATGGCACGCGGGTTGCCCGCCCAGGAGATCACCTGGCCGTCGCCGTCGACCACCGCGATGTGGCCGCGGACGACCCCCTCCTCGACAGCCCCCCTGAAGGCGCGGGCGAGAACTGCGGGCGCACCCTCATCCCGGTCGCTCAGCTCCCCTGAGCGAGGGCGGCCCGGGTCTGGCGTCGGTGCCGAGTCCGCGGTGGCGCCACCCGGGCCCAATTGCATCAACTCAGCTTACCGGCAGAGTCTGGCCTTGGGTCCGGACGCCGCCTCGCCGTCGCTCGCGGTGTCGGGGGCAGAGTTTGGGGGCTCCGGGGGACGGGAGCGTGCTCAGCCGCCTCTCAGCTTGCGCTCAGTCGTTGTTAACTTGGGTGGGGTACCGTAGTAGCGGTGGTGGGCCTCGAGCGGGAGCGTCTCGCCAGCTCGGTGGCGTGGTCTGAGACAGGGTCGGAAGATGGAGGCAGGGTTCGGTCGAGATGGCACTCCTGAAGCGGTCGCTCCTGCTCTTTGTGCCGGCCCTGGTGCTCTTGCTGGCGGGCTGTGGCAGTACCGCGCCGCGAGGCAGCGCGCCCAAGGTGGCCCAGATCCCCACCCCGTCGGCTGCGCAGACCAGCCTCTCCCAGTCGCTGCTGGCGCTCCAGGCCGACTACGTGAACCTGTACAAGACGGTCAGCCCCTCGGTGGTGCAGATCTCCACCTCGCAGGACCTGGGGTCCGGGATCATCTTCAATGTCCAGGGCGACATCGTCACCAACAACCATGTCGCCAACGGGTTCAAGAACTTCACGGTGACGCTCTCGGATGGCAAGACCTACCCCGGAACCCTGGTCAACAACTTCCCCGGTGACGACCTGGCGGTGATCCACATAAATGCCAGCGGCCTGCATGCCGCCACCTTCGCCAACTCCTCCCAGCTCCAGGTGGGCGACATCGTGATGGCGATCGGCAACCCCCTGGGGTTCCAGAGCAGCGCCACCGACGGGATCATCTCGGCGGTCGGCAGGACCGTCAGCGAGCCCAACGGGGTGACCTTGCCCAACGTGATCCAGACCAGCGCCCCGATCAACCCGGGCAACAGTGGCGGCGCCCTGGTGGATCTCGCGGGCCAGGTGGTGGGGATCCCGACCCTGGCCGCTCTCGATCCTCAGCTGGGCAGCAGCCAGGCTCCCGGGATCGGGTTCGCGATCCCCAGCAACGTGGTCACCGACATCGCCGGCCAGATCGTCAAGTACGGCAAGGTGATCAACTCCAACCGCGCCTTCATCGGGGTCGACGTCGAGCAGGTCACCAACAACCAGGGCCAACCCAATGGAGTGCTGGTGGTGAAGATCACCCGCTCCCAGGTCAGCCAGGCGGGGCTGAAGGTGCAGGATGTGATCACCGCCATCAACGGGCAGGAGACTCTCTCGGTGCAGAACCTCACCGACGCGCTGGCCAACATGAGCCCCGGGCAGACCGTCAAGCTCGCGGTGACCGAGCCCAACGGCGCCAAGACCACCATCTCGATCGTGCTGGGCCAGCTTCCAGCGGGCGTTCCCTGAGCCGGCACATCCTCGCCGCCCCGGCCGCCCAGCCAGTCCTACCATGGAGTCGGAGCCAGCAATCCTACCTGGAGGTTGAGTGCCATGAGTGACGCGGCCATCGATGCGGCGGCGGACGACCAGCAGGTCGCCTGGATAAGGACCCCTTACCACGCGCCGATCCTGGACCAAGGGGGGGACGTCTTCGGGACGACCGAGTCTCTCCTGGGGGACGAGGGCGAGGACATCTTCCACGGGCTGGCGGTGAAGCTGGCGGAGGGTGGCCGGATGGCGGAGGTGGCGGCTGCCAGCGTGGTCAAGATCACCCTGGCCGCGGTCCACACCGACCTTTCCCCGGACGCGGTCTCGCAACTGCCCGATTACCAGGCGGCGCGTTGGTACCACCTGGGCGAGGGCGGGCTGTTCCGCAAGCACGCCGAGTGGAAGGACGGCTGAGGCGGTTCCGCCCCCGACCATCAGGCTGCTGGGAGCGGCGGCGGGCGGGCTGAACCCAGAGCCAGGATGAAGCGCTGGCTGGCGGTCATGCTGGGTGTGGCCGTGATCGCGGGGGCGCTGATCTTCGCTGTCTCGCGGATCTCTTCCACCCGTTCCGGAAGGCTGCTGGTGCTGACCAGCGTGATGCTGCCAGCTCCCTCGGGGCAGCTCAGAGTCCAGCTGGTGGGCCTGCGCGTGAGACAGGCCGGCGCCGGCTGGGAGAGTGCCCCCGCGGCGGCTGACACGATCTCGCTGCCGGGCTCCTACCTGGCACCCAACGCGGCCAGCCTGGCGCAGGTGACCCTGGCCGCCGGCAGTTACGCTCAGGCAGAGTTGGAGCTCCGCACCGGCGCTGGCGGCTTGATCCGCGACACCCAGACGGTCGGCTTCCAGGTCAGAGCGGACCAGACGACCCCGCTGCTGTTCACCTTCCACGTCAACGGCGGCCGGGCCGGCTCCCATCTGGTCGCCGCCGCCGCCTACGGCGGCAGCAGCCAGGTCAGCTTCGGGCTGGCCCTGGCCTCGGATCAGATCCGCGCCGTCCCCAGCACCGGCTTCGTCAATCAGCAGGGGCAGCCGGTGCATCTCAGTCAGTACCGGGGCAAGGTGGTGGTCCTGGCCTCCTTCCTGACCGAGTGTCAGGAGACGTGCCCGCTGGTGGCGGCGGCCTTGCTCCAGCTGCGCCACCTGCTGTGGCAGCACGGCCTTTCCAATCAGGTCCAGATCGTGGAGGTGACCCAGGACCCTGGCCACGACACCCCCGCCATCCTGACCAAGTACCAGCGCCACTTCTCCCTACCGTGGCCGCTGCTGACCGGGAGCACCTCCGCGATCAACGGCTTCTGGTCCCAGCTGGGGGTGCCCCCGGTCCAGGCGCTCGCCTGGGGCGGTCCCGCCCCCCTCGACCTCTTCACCGGCAAACCGGAGCTTCACAACCTGGTCCACGCCTCCGTGGTGGAGGTGATCAACCCCCAGGGTTACATCGTCACGGTGATGCAGTCGTGGCCGGCCCTGGGAACTGGGTCGATCCCCCCCACCATCTACAAGTACCTGGACGCCCAGGGCCGGTCCGAGCAGAAGACGGGCGGCTCCTGGACGCCCCAGACCCTGCTGCAGACGATCATCCCCCTGCTGCAGCAGGAGCACCAGGTGGCGGCGTTTCCGGGCACCACCGCCGCGATTCCGGGCCATCTCGCGCCTGGCTTCACATTGTCGGCGAGCGACGGCGGCCAGCTCAGCCTGAGTCAGCTCCGCGGTCATCCCGTGATGCTTGACTTCTGGGCGAGCTGGTGCACCAACTGCAGAGCGGACATGAGCCTGGTGGCGAAGGCCGCCGGCGAGTACCGCTCCCGAGGGCTGCGGGTGGTCCTGATCGACGAGCAGGAGTCAGCCGCCACCGCGGCTCGGTTCCTGAGCGGCATCGGCGTCCACCTCCCGACCCTGCTGGACAGCCAGGGGACGGTGGCTCAGAGCTACGGGCTGCCGGGTCTGCCGGTGGCGGTCTTCATCGACCCGAGCGGGCGGGTGTCCACCCTGGTGCTGGGGCAGCTGCAGCCGGCCCAGCTCAGGGCCTCGCTGGCCAAGCTGCTCACCAACTGAGGACCTGCGGCCGGCTTGATGTCATGCCTCACGTGAGGCTCCGCCGGGACCGCCGCAGCGACCGCTAATGGGGCATGCGGGAGCCGGCTGATCGAGCCCAAGCAGCTGGCCAAGCATCTCGTCTGCGTGGTGGCGGGTGAGCTGGTCGACCGGGACAGCAACGCCGCTCAAGACCTCCGTGACTGGCCGGACCGTGCCAGTTGCGGCTCAGTTGGAGCCACCGCCCGTTCGTTCCCGGGCCGTCCTCAGACGGTACAGGCGGCGGTCCACATGCCCTGGGCACCTGGAGCGCGGAT
>JAKAWF010000103.1 GCA_021817025.1 bacterium | reverse complement strand
TGTATGTCCTCCCCAACAACCCATCTGCACCTGCGCCCACCGGGCCACCCTCTCCTTGCCGCAGCGACGCGCGATACGACCGTCTCCGGCCGAGGTCGAGCGCAATCCGCGGGCGCGCTCCGCGCTCCTGCGCACGGCCGTGAAGCTGCCCGCGCCGATCCCCTGACCCCGACCCGCCGACCGCCCCCGTCCCGCCTCACGTTCCAGTTCACATTTCCGCACCAGGGCCACCATGAGCACCATCACCGCGTCCCGTTCCCGGGCTGGATTCCTGCCCTTCGACGAGGAGGAGTCGGCACCCTCGCGCAGCCGCACCCGCACCCGGGCACGCACCGGGTTGGCCTGGGCACTGCTGCCGGTGCTGGCCCTGCTGGTGCTGGCCGGGACCATGTACGTGTCCCAGACGGCGACCGGCACCGCCCTCACCTACCAGGTGGCGTCGCTGCAGGCCTGGAAGGCCCAGCTCAGCAACAGCGACCAGCTGCTGGCCCAGCAGCTCGACCAGCTCCAGAGTGCGGGCGCGATCAACGTGGCGGCCACCCACATGGGTCTCACCCCACCGCCCAGTTGGACGGTCCTGACTCCTCCGGCCGCGCCCGGGACGGATCCGCTGCTGCCGGTCCTGCTCGCCCTCAAGGGTGCCTGACCGGGTGGCTGGCAGGTCCTACTCGGCGCGGCGATCAAGCGCCCGCCGCCGACCCGCCGATCTGGCGCGCGGAGGCCGCGGCCACCTCGAGTCGGCCGATCCCAGACGGCGCCTGGCCGTGCTCCTGGCGCTACTCCTGGTCGGCATCTTCGGGCTGGGCGTCAGGTTGGTGGAGCTTCAGATCCGGCAGGGCCAGGCGCTGGCAGCGGCGGCTGTCTCCCAGCAGGTCCAGCAGGTGACCATACCCGCCACCAGGGGGCTGATCCTCGACAGCCAGGGCCAGGTGCTGGCCGGCAACGTGCCCACATATGATGTCTTTGCGGCACCGAATCAGATCCCGACCACCCAGCGGGTCCGCGACGCAGCCCAGCTGGCGCCGGTCCTCGACCTGCCCGCCAACCAGATTCTGCAGCTCCTCAGCAAGCCCCTGGACTTCGAGTACCTGGCCAAGGGCCAACCAGCCCGGGTCGACACCCGACTGCAGCAGATGGATCTGACCGGGATCGGCGCCATTCAGGGAGAGACTCGCTCCTACGGGCCGGGGCCGGTGCCCAACACCACCCTGGCCGCCAACGTGCTCGGCTTCGTCAATGCCAGCGGCCAGGGCCAGTACGGGCTGGAGGGGTACTACAACTCAGTGCTGGCCGGCCATCCGGGCAAGGAGTCGGTGATCCAGGACCTCCAGGGCAACCCGGTGGTGCTGAGCTCGGCCCCGCAGCAGCCGGCGGTCAACGGCCGCAACCTTCAGACCAGCCTGAACGCCACCATCCAGGCGACCGTCGAGAAGGACCTGGCCGCCGAGGTCCAGAAGGTCAACGGCAGCTCCGGGACCATGATCGTGATGGACGTGCACACCGGAGGCATCGTGGCCTGGGCGGACTATCCCTCCTACAACGCCAACAACTACGCCAGCGAGCCGGTCAAGCTCTTCACGGACGCGGGGGTGGCCTCCCTCTACGAGCCGGGGTCGGTGGGCAAGGTGCTGACCTTTGCCGGCGCGCTCAACCGTCACGTGATGACCCCCACCGAGACCTTCGACGAGACCGGCCAGGTGACCGTCCAGGGCTGGACCATCCGGGACTGGGACCTGAAGGCGCACGGGGTCATCTCCATGAACTGGGTGCTGGAGGACTCCCTCAACGTGGGCGCCGTCCACATCCAGCAGTGGGAGGGGGCGAGACCCTTCTACCAGAACATGCAGGCTTTCGGAATCGGGCACCCGACCGGGATCGACCTCGCCGGGGCCTCCAACCAGCCCCTGCCGGCGTTCTCCCAGCTCCAGCCCGTCCAGTTCGCCACCGCCAGCTTCGGGCAGGGCTACGTGACCACCCCGATCCAGATGCTGGCCGCGGTCAACGCGGTTGCCAACGGGGGGGTGTGGGTGCAGCCCCATGTGGTGTCCGCCATCACCGGCGGCGGCCAGCCGACCACCTACATCAAGCCCAAGACCCATCGGGTGATCTCCGCCGCCACCGCCCAGACCCTCACCCAGATGATGGTGGGGGTGGTGGACGTGCCCGGCGGCTCCGGCTACGCCGCCAGGATCTGGCCCGCCTGGAAGGGGCAGATCGCGGGCAAGACGGGGACCTCGTCGGTCTCCAACGGGCATGGGGTCTACGGCAACAACACCATCGACTCCTTCACCGAGTTCTTCCCAGCCAGCAACCCCCAGTTCTCGATGCTCTGCATCATCCGCGACCCCCAGGTGCCCGCCTTCCTGCGGGAGGGGGCCTACGACGCCGCCCCGACCTCCAAGCTGGTGACCCAGCAGTTGATCAACACCTTCAAGCTCCGGCCCTAAGATGCCCCGCGTGAACGGACTCGCAGTGGCGGGAGCTTTCGTGGGCGGGGTGGCGCTCTACCCGCCCGCCATCGTCACCCTGCGCCGGCTGGGGCTGAGGCAGGTGGAGCGCAGCGACGGACCCACATCTCACCTCCGCAAGGCCGGCACCCCGACCGCGGGCGGCCTCGTCTTCTGCCTGGTCCTGGCGGTCGCCTGGGGGCTTGCCCTGCGCGACCTGGCCGGCGGGGTCGTGGTCGCCGCCGCCGCCCTGGGGACCGCGGTCGGCCTCGCCGACGACTGGCTCAAGGTCCGTCGAGGAAAGGGACTGCGGGCACTGCCCAAGTTCGGCCTGCTGGCGGTCTGCTCAGGCCTCCTGGGCTGGGCTCTCTCCGTCAGCGGCGCGGGCCCGCAGATCGTACCCGGCTTGGGCTGGCGGGACTTGGGTGCGGGCGCGATCGCTCTGGCCGCCTTCGCCGCCCTCGCCAGCGCCAATGCCGCCAACCTCACCGATGGCGTCGACGGCCTCACCGCCGGAGTGGCGCTGCCGGCCTTTGCCGCCTGCGGCCTGGCGGCGTCGATCCAGCACCGCCCGGCGCTGGCCACCACCTGCTTCGTGCTGGCGGCTGGGCTGCTGGCCTTCCTCGCCTTCAACCGGCCCCAGGCCAGGATCTTCATGGGGGATGCCGGCGCGCTTGCCATCGGGCTGATGCTGGCGGTGGCCGCCACCGAGACCGGGCTGCTGCTGCTGCTGCCGCTGCTGGCCGTGGTGTTTGTGGTGGAGGCGCTGTCGGTGATGGCCCAGGTGGGCTACTTCAAACTCAGCCACGGCCGCAGGCTGCTGCGAATGAGCCCCTTCCACCATCATCTCGAGCTCGGAGGCATGGGCGAGTGGGGGATCGACCTGCGGCTCTGGGCGACCTCGCTGGTCGCGGCCGCGCTGGTGGTGGCCTGGGCCCTCTGGTCGGGGCTGGGGGGAACGCGTCCGTGATCGCGCGGTTCGAGCGGTGGGTTCCCGCCGCCCATCCCGGGGGCGAGCGCCGCGGGCTCGGCTGGGCCCACGCGCCCGACCTCGATGTCTGGCTCCTGCTGACCACCGCCATGCTCTGCGCGCTCGGCCTGATCATGGTGTTCGTCGCCAGTGCCGGGGTCGCCTACACTACCTACGGCAATCCTGCCTACTTCTTCGAGCGCCAGGTGGTCTGGTTGGTGCTCGGCGCGGTGGGGCTGGTGATCGGCACGCGCCTCGACTATCACCACTGGCGGCGGCTCGGCCCCTGGCTGGCCGCTGCCAGCCTGGTCCTGCTGGTGGCGGTGCTCATCCCCCACATCGGAGTCGAGGTCCAGGGAGCGCGGCGCTGGATCGGGGCGGGCTCGGTGACGATCCAGCCCAGTGTGATCGCCCAGTTCATGGTGGTGGTGTTCGGGGCGGTCTGGCTCGATCAGCACCGGCGCACCATCACCGACCTGCATCAGGGGATCATCCCCTACGCCTGGCGGATCGGGGTGGTGGCGGCCCTGGTGCTGCTGGAGAAGGACCTGGGCTCGACCATGGTTCTGGCGATGGTGGGCCTGGGGCTGCTGGTGCTGGCCGGGGCCAAGCTCCGCTACCTGGTCGCCCTGGGCGGGCTGGGCCTGGCCGCGGGGGCGCTGATGATCAAGGCCGAGCCCTACCGGATGGCTCGCCTGCTCGCCTACCTCAACCCCTTCGCACACCCGCTGGGGTCCGGATTCCAGGCGGTGCAGGCGCTCTACGCGTTCGGGGCCGGCGGCGTCTTCGGGACGGGCTTCAGCAGCCCGGTGCCTCCGGCCCAGCTGCTGCCCGAGGCGCAGAACGACTTCATCTTCGCGGTCGTCGGCCAGGACATGGGGCTGGTGGGGACGCTGGCGGTGCTGGCGCTCTTCGCCCTCTTCGCCTGGCGCGGCTACCAGATCGCCAGGCATGCTCCCGATCACCTGGGAGCCCTGCTGGCGGGCGGGGTCACCATCTGGGTCGTGGGCCAGGCGCTGATCAACGTGGGCGGGGTGACCGGCACGATCCCCTCGACGGGGGTGCCCCTCACGTTCATAAGCTACGGTGGCTCCTCGATGGCGCTCTCGCTGGCCGCCACCGGGATCTTGCTCAATATCTCGGCCCGGCGCCGCCGAGCGGGGACTGCCTATGCGCGTGCTGATCACGGGAGGGGGAACGGGGGGGCACTGCACCCCCGCGATAGCGGTCGCCGAGGCGCTCAGGCGGACTGACCCCAAGGGGGCGGTCACCTACGTGGGCAGGGCGGACGGGCCCGAGTCCAGGCTGGTGCCTGGAGCCGGCCTGGAGTTCGTCGGGCTCACCCTGGGCAGCATGGGCTCCAGCCGTCTCACCGCCACCCCGCGGCTGCTCACCCGGATGCCGCTGGCCTATCTGCAGGCGCGCCGGGTGATGAATGGATTCCGACCTGACGTGGTGCTGGCCACGGGCGGCTACGTGTCGGTGCCGGTGGCGCTGGTGTCCGGGAGACAGGGGGTGCCGGTGGTGCTGCTGGAGCAGAACGAGCTGCCGGGCCGGGCGGTGGAGTGGCTGGCCCGGCGGGCGGCGGTGGTGGCGACCTCCTTCCCGGGCACGGCCGCGCACCTGCCCGGGGCGCGCGTGGTGTGCACCGGCAACCCGGTGCGGAGCGAGTTCAGCGCCCCCGCCGGACCGGTCGGCCCCCCCGAACTGGTCCAGACGCTGCTGGTGATGGGCGGCTCCCAGGGGGCCCGGCATCTCAACCAGGTGCTGCTGGAGGCGCTGCCCGGGTTGCTCTCGGCGCTGCCCGGTCTGGCGGTCACCCACCTGACCGGACCGGGCGACCACGAGCGGGTGATGGCCGAGGCCGCCGCCCGCGGTCTCGGCGACTCTGGACGGTACCAGGTATCGGCTTTTGAGGACCACATGGCGGTCACGCTCGCGGGGGCGGGCCTGGTCGCGATGCGGGCTGGGGGCAGCTCGCTGGCGGAGGTGGCCTGCCTGGGCAAGCCGATGGTGCTGGTGCCCTATCCCCACGCCGGCAACCATCAGGCCGCCAACGCCCAGCCCTTCTCCGAGGCGGGCGCGGCGGTGGTGGTGGAGGACTCGGAGCTGACCTCGGAGCGCCTGATCGCGGAGGTGAGCGGGATCCTGGGCGATTCCGGTCGGTGGGGCCGCATGGCGCGCGCGAGCCGGGCTCAGGCCAGGCCGGAGGCCGCCATGGAGGTGGTCCGGCTGCTGGCCTCGCTGGCCCGGGGGAGCAGCTGAGGATGCCGGTCTCCCTGCGGCTTTCGGACTGGCCAGATCCGCCTGCCCACATCCACTTCCTGGGCATCTGCGGCTACGCCGTTTCAGGCTTGGCCATTGCCTGCCACCAGCTGGGCTACCTGGTCACGGGAGCCGATGAGGACGCCTATCCGCCCACCACCACCATCCTCAGCGAGGTCGGGATC
This sequence comes from bacterium, assembly GCA_021817025.1. The sequence goes on along the minus strand of JAKAWF010000103.1, from coordinate 4,805 downwards.
CAGTTCGCCGACTCCCACACTCCCGCCAACCTGAGCCGCTGGGGCCCACCCCGGCTGGTGGTCCTGGGCAATCAGGTGCAGCTGGGGAATCCGGAGCTGGAGGCGGCGGTGCGGGCCGGGCTGCCGATCGTGAGCGAGGCGGAGGCTCAGGGAAGGCTGGCCGGGGGCCGGCGCAGCGCCGTGATCTGCGGCACCCACGGCAAGACCACCACCACCTCTTTGGCGGTGTGGATGCTCGACCAGGCGGGACTGCGACCGGGGTTCCGGCTGGGGGCCACCTCGCGCGACTTTGGGTTGGCGGTCAGCCTCGGCGACTGGGAGCGGCGCTCCCCGTTCGTCTTCGAGGGCGACGAGTACACGACCTCGGCGCTGGACCGGCGGGCCAAGTTCCTGCACTGGGCCCCGCAGGTCGTGACCCTGCTCAACTTGGAGCTGGACCACCCCGACCTCTATCCCGACCTCGCGGCCTACGTCACCCCCTACCGGAAGCTGCTGGCGGGGATGCCAGGGGATGGTTGCGTCCTGGTCAACGGGGAGAACGAGCCGGCCTTTGCGCTGGCGCAGGAGGCGCCGTGCCGGGTCGTGCGCTGGGGGGCGGGAGGCGACTGGCAGTTCCAGGGAGAGGCGCTGGTCGAAGCTGGCCGGCAGCGGCTGCGGGCGATAGCTCCCGACGGCAGGACGGTCCCCATGGGGCTGCCGCTCTTCGGAGCCCACAACGCCAGCAACGCGCTCGCCGCGCTTGCGACCGCGGTCGAGCTGGGCGCTCCCCTGGATCTGGCCGCGGCGGCGGCGTCAACCTACCGGGGGGTGGCGCGCCGGTTCGAGGTGGTGGCGGAGACGGGCGGGATGACCGTGGTCGACGACTACGCCCACCACCCCACCAAGCTCAGGGCCACGATCGCGGGCGCGCGCCAGCGGGCAGGCGACGGGGTGCAGCTGGTGGTGGTGCACGTGCCCCACACCTACTCCCGAACCCTGGCTCTGCTCCCCGAGTACCGGGACGCCTTCCAGGGGGCGGACCTGGTGGTGTTGGGCCCGATCGAGGCCGCCCGGGAGCGGAGCCTGGCAAACACGGTCAGCTCGGCCGATGTCGCGGCCCAGGTGGTGGGAACCGAGGTGGTGCTGGTCCAGTCGGCGGCGGAGGCGGTGGAGGTGGTGCGGCGGCGGGCCAGTCCGCCGGCGACGGTGGTCTGCAGTTCGGTGCGTGGCTTCGACGGGGTCGCCGGGCGGATTGCGGCGGCTCTGTCCTCGGACGCTGGATAGAGCAGGGCGTGGATTGGGTCCGACTTCCAGCCAGGGCGGTGGCGGGATCTGAAGCTGCGCCCGTCCCAGGGTGCGATTCCGGGTCGGCCGGGACCCACCCGGGGCGCTGACCATCTCAGTTCCCACCGGTTTCCCTCAAGGTGAGGATGACGCGCCTCCTGCCCCGGCGCCATAATGGCGCCATGCCCAGCATTCAGATCAAGGCCGTGCCAGATGAAGTGCACGCTGTTCTGCGCCGGCGGGCGGCCGCAGCTGGGAAGTCCCTCCAGGAGTACCTCCTCGGTCGGCTGGCGGAGGACGCCGCCGCCCCGACCTTGGAGGAGGTACTGGATCGGGCTGGGGGCCGGGACGGCGGGTCCGTCCCCTTCGGAGCGGCTGCGGCAGCCGTCCGTTCGGAGCGGGAGAGCAGGTGATCGTGATCGATGCCAGCGTGTTGGCACCCGCCCTGGCCGATGACGGCGGCGACGGGGCGCGGGCGCGGACCCGACTCCGAGGCGAGGAGCTGGCCGCGCCGGAGATCATCGATCTCGAGGTGGCTTCCGTGCTGAGGCGCCAGGTCACTGCTGGGCAGATCCTGGAGCGGCGGTGCCTGCTGGCGTTGGCGGACCTGGCGGAGGTGCCGCTTCGTCGCGCCGCGCATCGGCCACTGCTGGTGCGCACTTGGGAGTTGCGCCACCACCTGACCATCTACGCCGCCGCCTATGTGGCTCTGGCGGAGGCGCTGGGCGTGCCTCTGCTCACGGCCGACGGCCATCTGTCCCGGGCCGCGGGACCTCGCTGCGCCATGGAACTTCTGGCCTGACGCCTGTTGGGGCGCCGAAGGAGTGTCCCGGCGAGGGCCAGGGCCGGCTGGGCGTTCCCCCGCCACCACAGGGATTCACACAGGTACTTGCGTTTCGAGCCGCGATGCGTCAACGTGTAGTGTCAAACTGCCGGTGCGAGTCGCTCCCTGCCACCGGCGGGCGGTCCCGTCCTTCCACACGTCTCAGTCAAGGGGCAGCCATGGAACCGCTGACGCGTCCCAAACCGCCGACCCGGCGCCAGTTCGGCGCCGCCGTTCCCGACGAGTTCCAGGCCTGGCAGCCCGGAGCACCCCGCCGAGGTCACCGCGCGGAGCCACCTCCGCGCCGGCCGCACCGGGCCCAAGCCGCCCGCGGCTGGCGCAAGAGTGAGCTGGGGGACGACGTGGTCGAGGAAGTCGCCCGCCAGGCGGCGGCTCGACGTGCCGCCCGGGTCGCCGCCCGGCGGCGCCTGTTCGGCCGGCTGCGGCTCTCCGCCCCCAAGGCTCCGCGGTGGGTCGATGCCTGGGGCGGGCTGGTGCTGCCCCTGCGGCTGATGTCGATCGGCCTGATCCTGGCGCTCCTGGGAGCCGTGGCCGCTTTCAACCTTCCCTGGCTCAAGGTGCAGAGAGTCCAGCTGGAGGGCAGTTCGGTGCTGGCTCGGAGCCAGTTGCTGGCGGTGGCGGGGGTCCACCTGGGAGAGAGCACCATCATGCTCAACACCGAGCGCATGACGGTCAACCTGCTCGCCCAGCCGTGGGTGGCCGCCGCCAGCGTGAGGGTGAGCTGGCCGGGCACGCTGGTCGTGTCCGTCACCCCCCTGCCGCCGGTGCTCATCTACGCGCGCGGGAGCAGCCGCGAGCTGCTGGCGAGCACCGGGGCCGTTCTCGGCCCGGTGCCTCAGACGCCGACGCTGAGCCCGGTTCCCACCCTGGTGGACCAGGGGCATGGGGGAGGGGTGGCGGCTGGCCACATCGCCCTGCCGGCCAATCTGACCGCCGCGCTGGCGGCCCTGTACCGGGCCTTCCCCGCCGCCTACGGGGTGAGCGTCAGCCAGTTCATCGTGAGTCCAGTCGGCGTCTTGGAGATCAAGAGCTCGGCGGGCTGGGTCGCGGATCTGGGTCCCGCCGTGACCGCCGGCCAGATCGCTTCCATCGGTCCCAAGCTGGAGGCGTTGCGCGCGCTGGCGGCCAAGGTCAACCTGAAATCGGCGGCGATCAAGACCATTTACCTCGAGGATCCCGCCCAGGTGGTGGTGAGCCCCTGAGCATGCGGACCCAAAACCCGGTGCCTGGCAACCCTCCCACCCACAACATGATGTGGTTTGGGGCTTGTGCTGCTCACCCATTGCGGATACACTTCATGCGGTCGCGGCGACCTTCGACAGAGGGACCCCGATGCCCGAGTTCAGACCCAAGCCGACGTTCCTGAAAGCCTTCGCCATCCGCAATTGGGGAAACGCCCGATGAGCAACCGCGTCCAGACAGGGCCAGGCCGCCGTGGCATGCCCAGGTTCCCAGCTTGAGCGGTCGTCGCTTGGTCGCGGTGGACCTCGGCTCCTCCTCGGTGCGTTGCGCCATCGCCGATGACGATGGCGCGCGGCTGCGAGTCCTGGGGGTGGGTGAGGCCCCCTCGGCAGGGGTCCGCAAGAGCGTCATCATCGATCCCGACGCGGCCACGGCGGCGATCAGCAGGGCCCTGGACCTGGCGGAGCGGGCGGCGGGGGTGGAGGTCGACTCCGCCCTGCTGACCCTCGGAGGCCGCCACCTGATCAGCCGGTCACGACAGGCCGTGGTCTCGGTCGCCTCCCGCAGCGGCGCGGTTGGCACCGGCGATCTCAACCGGGTGCTGGAGGCGGCGCGCGAGCCCTCCGATCCGGACGGCAGCGAGGTGGTCCATCTGATTCCGCGCTCCTATGCGGTCGACGGTAGGGCCGACATGCGCGACCCCCGGGGCGTCGCCGGCAGCCGGCTGGGGGTGGACGCCGAGCTGGTGCTGGCCTCGACCGCCCATCTGGAGGCGCTGGTCGAATGCGCTCATGCGGCCGGGCTGCGCGTTGACGACGTGGTGGCCCAGCCGCTGGCCGCGGCCGAAGGGGTGGTGCGCGACCGCGAGCTGGAGGGCTCGGTGGCGGTGGTGGACGTGGGTGGCGGCACCACCGACATCGCGGTCTTTCGCCGCGGCACCATCCAGCGGGTGCGGGTGCTGCCGGTGGGCGGCCAGAACGTCACCAAGGACCTGGCCACCGGTCTCCACTGCGACCTGGAGGAGGCGGAGAACGTCAAGCGTCGCCACGGTCACTGCGATCCGGGCCAGATCCGCCCCGAGGAGATGGTCACCGTGGTGGGGATGGGGGGGGTGGGGGCCGACGAGGTTCCCCGCCGCTGGCTGGCGGAGGTGATCGAGCCCCGCGCCCGGGAGATGGCCCGGCTGATCGGGCAGCTCCTCGACGAGGAGGACGGGGTCAGCCGGGTGGTGCTCACCGGCGGCTGTGCGCGGCTCCAGGGGTTCGCGGCCGCGGTTCATCAGATTCTCGAGATGCCGGTCAGAGTCGCCGTCCCCGAGGGCCTCTTCGGGCTGGCCGACCAGCTGGGGATGCCCGAGCACGCCGCCACCGTCGGACTGTTGCGCTGGGGCCAGCGCTCGACGCCCGGACGCGATCACAGTAATCAGCGGACCACGCGCAGCACCGGCCGGCTCAACCGCTGGCTCCACGAGCTGTTCTGAGCCTGAAGGAGATCACGATGCCGCAAGACGACCTCG
>JAKAWF010000102.1 GCA_021817025.1 bacterium | reverse complement strand
CTCGGCGGTGCGCGTTCCACGGTGAGGCCAGAACCGATCCCGGCAACGGGAGAGGAGCCCCGAGAAGGGGTGCCACTAGCAGTGGGCTTACTAGAGTTCACTGTGTGGCAACGGTATCAGGTTGGTTGCCGGGTCGCCTGCATCTCTTGGTCAAGTCTCCACGTCGCGCCGCCGTCGAGCGAGGTCTCGCCTTGCCAGATGAACCCATCCGCGGTGATGTTGGAGATCGTCCAACGCTGTCGTGAGCTGCCGTCGAGTGCATCGCCTTCCTGGATGATTCGCTCGCCGACCAGTCGGCCGACCAGCGCGACAAACTCGCCGCCGCGCGGTGCCATCCAGACGACTCGCCAAGCGCGAATCGCCCCGTCATAGCACCGGATTGAGGTTCCCCGCTGATCGGCGGTCGCTCCTCGTTCGAAGAGCACGTCTTGTATTCCCCACCCGTCGAGGATCCAACTGAAATGCCACTCTCCATCGGCTTCCCGCGTCGATCCGTCCCGCGAATACCAGTGCGATCTGATGTCCCAGGATCCGATCAGTGGCGCGTACGGGCAATCAGTCGGACTACCCTTCCCCCGCTGTTGTGGTGCAAGCAGTTCAAGCACGTCCATTGCAGCTCTGTTTCCTCCCTTGTCGTGGAGCGAGGGCAAGTGATCGATGGTGAGCCGCCGACATCACTGTGTGACCTTCTCGTCTGTCACCTGATTCTCCTGGGCTCCAGCCCCTCGCCGCGCGCCTACGTCGCCTGACTGTCCCCCGACTCGGCGTCCCGTCGCCGGGCGCGCCGCAAGGGTAAGCGGTCCCCGACCACGAACACCGCGACTATGGACCCGAGGTCCAGTGCCGCCACTACACCAGCCGCTGCTGGCTGGCCCAGCGACCCAAGGTAGGCGGCAGCAGCGAAACCCACGAGAGCCATGCCGAAGCCGAGCCACTGCCCCCGCCGCCCGAACTCGGTGGCCGCTTTGAATTGATCACGCTCCAGGCCGATCTGGTGCTTCTGGTAGGCCTCGGCCATTTCGACTATCCGATTCGCCAATCCCGGCATGAGCTGGGCCGACCCAGCCAGGGTCTCCGGCGCTGGGATTGGACCCGAGAAGTGCGAGAAGAAGGCAGTGACCTGTGGCCTAGAGAACAGCCGCTCGAGGGCCTCCGGGGTGATCTGCTCGAGCAGGTCCTTGGCGACCCCCTCAACAGACTGGGACGTGCCACTGGGTTTCCCCTGTGTAACCTCTGCTGGACCAGCCTCATGATCGGAAGCGGCGCCATCCTCTGGGGAAGGCGCACTCTCCGCAGGAGGAGTCACTTGTGGAGTGCAGCTTCCTGACGGTCAATCGCGCTGCGCAGATCCGCGCCGACGCGCTGCCAGGCGCTTGCTGGGCTCGCCTTGGACTCCCGGACGATCCGGTCCTGCTCGGCTCGGGCTCGCCTCGCAGCTAGATCATTGATCACGGTGCAAGCGGGTGGTTGGCAGCTTTGAGCGGACCTGACTCGGTGGTTGCCGTGCTCCAAAACGGCGTCGAGCACCGCGATCGGGTGGCGCCGTTTGTCGCCGACGCGACGGTCCTGCCGGCGATCGTGTGGTGCCCGGCGGAGGCAAGCGCTCCGGGGCGGGTTCGACTGCGCGGTGAGCCACGCCTGAGCGTTCCCGCCGGTCCGCAGGGCCGGGCGTTGGCCGAGCTGCTGGTGGGAGGCGCCCATGTCGATCTGGTGGAAGACTTCACGACCGAGGCGTGGCGCAAGCTCTGCGTCAACGCGGTGGCTGGTCTCATGGTCCTCGCCGGTCGGCGTGCGGGCATGTTCCGAGGTGCAATGGCGGCCCGGCTCGCCCACGACCTGGCGCTCGAGTGCACAGCCGTGGCTCGGGCTCAAGGCGCCCAGCTTCCCGATACTTTCGCCGACACGGTCGTCGCCGACTTCGCTTCCATGCCGGCAGACCTCGGCTCGTCGATCCTGTTCGACCGGCTGGGCGAGCGGCCTCTGGAGTGGGACGCCCGCAACGGCGTTGTCCGCCGCCTCGGCGCCCGTCACGGGATCCCGACCCCCATCAGCGATGTGATCGTCCCGCTCCTCGCCGCTGCCAGCGGCGAGGACGAGGGATGACAGAACCTACGGCAACGCTGCTGCGCCGCCCCGATTGGGGATGCTTGCGGGCACTTCCTCCACCCAGCCGAGGGATAATCGACCGCATGACCGCGTACGTGATCTCCGAAGTCGAGGTGCTCGATGAGGACCAGGGTCAGCGGTACCGGGAGCTGGCCGCCGCCTCCATCGCACGGCATGGCGGTCGGTACATCGTCCGAGGGGCTGAGCCGGACGTGCCGGAAGGGACCTGGCCGAAAGGCCAGCGGGTCGTCGTGGTGGAATTTCCAAACATCGATCGGCTGCGGGCCTGGTACGCCTCCGACGATTATGCCGAGGCCCTCGCAGTCCGGAAGACGGCTCTCACCCGGCGGCTGCTCTTTGTTGAGGGCGTGACTCCGTCGAGCTGATGCTCGGACCGTGTCGCAGCGGGATCGGCTTGCGGGCGCCAACACGGCCTTGCTCAGACCGGTGGTGCCGGGTTGTACCGGAAGCCTCGGCACATTTTCCGGGCTCGCTCGGTGCCGGCGCGAGACGAGATAGGCGCTCCTGTCACGTGGCCCGACGCCGAGCGCGCTCAGCACTGCGCTAGCGGGGAAGGCTGCCCTGGCGATGAGCATGCCGGCGTGCAGCTACGGGATGAAGCTGGCGCGACGGGCTGCGAGGCTGCCGAGGAGGGCCACGCCGACGACCCCGCCCACCTGGCGGGCGGCGTTGACGCGGTCCCCGAGGCGAGGCCGCCCCGCTCGGCCGGGGCGGCCTCCATGACCGCAGCGGTGTCGGCCGGCATGGTGAGGCTCATGCCCAGGCCAGTGGCCATGAATGGCACCACCAGCACCGCGTAGGCGCTGTACGCTCCGACAACGAGCAGCCCGAAATCGGGACGGTGCTCCGTAGTCGTCCGTTGGACTACCTATTTGAGAGGCTGGAGCAATTGTCGAAGAGAGTGAAGGATGACGGCCGCGAGGTAGTATTGCCAACCCCAGTCCGCGGGCAGTTGCGAATCACTCGCGGTCCCAAGGTCGCGGGCGCGACCCTGTCGGGGCCGGGGATCAGCTCAGACGAGTGGTCCCGACTGGCATCAACGATCGAGCGGAAGACAAAGCAGACCAAGGGTTCCCAACCTGCCTGGATATACAACCGGTACCGACTTGACGTGGGCCGCGCCGGGAGCTAGCATGCATAAGGTAGCCTTTATGAAACAATCGTTTAAGTGAATCCGCAATCGCCAGCTGAGCAGCCCCGGCCCCACCGGCATGTCCTGCCGCTCGTGCCGGCACCGCTTCCTGAGACCGACCTGGCCGGCTACTTCGAGGGGCTCGGCAATCCCACCCGGTTGCGGATCGTGGAGCGGCTGGCCCAGGTCAAGGAGGCCAGGGTTTCGGACGTGGCCCTGCTGCTCGGCATCAGCCAGCCGCGGATGTCCTGGCACCTTCGCCTGCTCCGACGGGCCCGGATCGTCACCACCAAACGCGAGGGCCGCGAGGTCCTCTGCCGTCTCGATCGAGAGTCGATCGCGGCCAGGCTGACCCACTTCTCCCAGCTCTTGGGAGGTGGGCCCGAGCCTGCTTCGGAGTCCGATTACGAGCCGGGCGCTGCCCCGGCTGTGAGCACCAGCCAGACCCTCACCGGCCCGCGCCGGGAGCGGTCACTTCCAGAGGTGATGTGATGAGCAAGAAGGTACGGGTAGCGATTATCGGGGTGGGCAACTGCGCTTCCTCCCTCATCCAGGGGGTGGAGTTCTACCGCCACACCGATGCCGAGGAGTACGTGCCTGGCTTGATGCACGTCGACCTGGGTGGGTACCACGTCAATGACATCGAGTTCTCGGCTGCCTTCGACATTGACAAGGAGAAGGTCGGCTTTGATCTCGGGGATGCGATCTGGCGGGGCCAGAACAACACCATCGCCTTCGCCAAGGTGGGCAAGCTGGGAGTGCCGGTCAATCGGGGCATGACCCACGACGGGTTGGGCAAGTACCTGTCCGAGATCATCGAGAAGGCGCCCGGCCCGACCGCGGACATCGTCAAGATCCTCAAGGACACCAAGACCGACGTGGTGGTGAACTACCTGCCGGTCGGTTCGGAGATGGCCACCAAGTGGTACACCGAGCAGATCCTGGAAGCCGGCTGTGCGATGGTCAACTGCATGCCGGTCTTCATCGGCCGTGAGCAGTACTGGCGGGAGCGCTTCGAGGAGCGCGGGCTGCCCATCATCGGCGACGACATCAAGTCGCAGGTGGGCGCGACCATCATCCACCGGGTGCTGACCAGGCTCTTCCAGGAGCGCGGGGTGGAACTCGAACACACCTACCAGCTCAACTTCGGCGGCAACACCGACTTCCTCAACATGCTGGAGCGGGAGCGGCTGGTCAGCAAGAAGATCTCCAAGACCAACTCCGTGCTCTCCCAGATGGAACACCCCATCGCCACTGACGACGTCCACATCGGGCCCAGTGACTACGTGCCCTGGCTCAAGGACCGTAAGTGGGCCCACATCCGGCTGGAGGGCAAGGCGTTCGGAGAGGTGCCGCTGTCGGTTGACCTCAAGCTGGAGGTCCATGACTCCCCCAACTCGGCCGGCATCGTCATCGATGCGGTGCGCTGCTGCAAGCTGGGCTTGGACAGGGGTCTGAGCGGGGCTCTGGAGGGACCGGCGTCCTACTTCATGAAGTCACCGCCCTTCCAGGTCTCCGACGAGCGTGCCCACGAGCTCACCGAGCTCTTCATCGAAGGCAGGGTGGGCGCGGCCTGCATCAGTGACCCCGAGGCTCCCCTCACCGGCGCCAGGCCCGGGGCCGCGGAGGTTCTGGCACCCGACCGGGGCGAGCCCGCAACCGTCGGGACGGAATCCTAGGCGCTGGGCCGGAGTCCCCAGGACTGAGCGACTGGCGGTGGTAGAGGTGGAATCGGACGCCCTCGGCGGCAGGCCACTGGTGGTGGATGGGCCCGGAGTGGGTGCGCGGTCGCACCCCGCCGGGCCGCCCTCGCACGGCCCGGTCGGCAGTTGGCTTGGCCGGGGTGAGCACCTTGCGCTGGCTTTCCGGGCGGCGACTGTGATCTCCCGCCGACTCCCCACCCCGTTGCGCCACCGGCTGGCCGACATCGGGGGGGGAGCCGCTTACACGCTCTTCGTGGGGCGGGCGCGGGTGTCCCGGGAGAATTACTTGGTCTTTCGTCCCGGAGACCGGTTGGCCGCGCACCGGCTGGCCCGAGCGGCCTTTCGCAACTATGCCCGCACGGTGGTGGACTTTCTGGTCCTGGAGCAGCTGGTGACAGGCCTCAAGGCGACTCCGGAGGCGGTCTCGATGGAGCCTTTGCGACGCGCTCTCGCCCAGGGTCGAGCGGTGATTGTGGTCACGCCCCACCTCGGCAACTGGGACCTGGGGGCCGCGATCACGGCTACCGGAGGGCGCCCGGTCCATGCGGTGGCCGACCAGTTCGGGCCGCTCGCGGTGGACGCCCTGGTCCGGGCCGCCAGGGAGCGGCTCGGCGTCCACGTGATCCCCTCCGGCCCCTCCAGCGCTCGCGAGGCCCTGCGCGCGCTGCGGCGCGGCGACATCCTCTGCCTCGTCGCCGACATCGGCAAGGGAGGCACCGGAGTGCCGGTCGACTTCCTCGGGCGGCGCGTGTACCTGCCGGCGGGGCCGGCCACGCTGGCGCTCAGGACCGGGGCCACCGTGATTCCGGGCTACGCGCGACGACTGCCCGGCGGCGGCCACGAGGCCCGCCTGTTCGAACCCATCGAGCTGCCTGAGGCCGGGGACGCTGAGGTCCGGGTGCGGCTGTTGACCCAGCGGATCGCAGATGCCTTCGAGCGCATGATCTGGATCGATCCCAGCCAGTGGTTCGCCTTTCATCATCAGGCCGCCCTGCCCCCGGAGGTGAGCGGGTGAGGACAGTGGTCCGCCTCCGCGTCCCTCTTCCCCAGCGCCGGCCCGGGCCGGCCCTGGCGGTTCCCGGCCCCCGCGAGTCCTGGCTGCCCTACCTGGGGCTGCGGGCGGCGGAGCTCAGCCTCAGAGCCATGACCAGGCGCGGTGCGTACCGGATGACCGGGCCCCTGGCCGCCTGCCTCACCGCCTGCTGGCCGTCCCACTGGAGGGGGCTTCGCGTCAACCTTCAGGTCATTCGTCCCGATCTCGGCCGCCGCGGGATGCGCCGGCTGGTGCGTCGCAACGTCCGCAACTTCCTGAAGGCGTGGATCGACGTGCTCCAGATGGCGCACCGGCCGCTGGAGGCATGGCGACCCTGGTTGCGCATCCAGGATGCCCACTACTTGGATGAGGCCATCGGGCAGGGCCGGGGAGTGATCATCGTCAGCCTCCACCTCGGCTCCTGGGAGGCCGCCATCGCCGCCTTGCGGGACCAGTTTGCCGACAGCGAGGCGGGCTTGGCGTTGCTGGCCGAGCAGGTGAGGCCGATCCGCTGCTTCAACTGGCTGGTGAGGACCAGGACCAAGGTCGGCTGCCAGGTGATCCCGCTCAACGTCGATGCCGCCAGAAGCGGGGACCAGGTGGCCGCCCACCGCTCGGGGGCGTCCGCCGTCCGCCAGATCTACCGCGTGCTGGGTGACGGCGGGGTGGTGGTCATGGCGATCGACCGCGACCTGCTCGGGACCGGGGTGCCGATCCCGTTCTGCGGCCGGCGGGCATCGATTCCCCTGGGCGCAGTCGAGATCGCGGCCCGCACGGGGTGCCTCATCCTGCCGGTGTCCCTGATCCGCGACTCCGAGGACAACTATCTCAGCCGCGCCTACCAGCCGATCCGGGTGGAGCTGGGAGGCGACCCCGAGCTGGACCTCAAGCGGGCCGCCCTCCATCTGCTGCAGGTGCTGGAGCCTGAGCTGCGCGCCCACCCGGATCAGTGGCACGTGATGCAGCCGATGTTCGGGGCGGCGATGACGGTGGCCGACCTCGACCGCCACTCCGCCCTGACCCAGGGGGCCGCCATTCCATGAAGGTGGGCATGGTCTCCCCGTACGACTATCAGCGCCCGGGCGGGGTTGGCGAGCACGTCCGCAACCTCGCCACCGAACTGCGCTCGCGAGGGGTTGTGGTGAAGGTGCTGGCCCCCGCGGTCCAAGCTCACAAGAGCCCGGCGGAGGGGCTGGTGGCGTTGGGGCGGCCCATCCCGGTGCCGGCCAACGGCTCGGTGGCGAGGATCTCCCTCTCGTTCCACCTCTCCCGGCGGATCCGGGAGGTGCTCGCGACCGAGGCCTTCGACGTCCTCCACATCCATGAGCCCCTGATGCCGGCGCTGCCGGTCACGGTGCTGCGCCTGAACCAGACCAGCGCCACGGTGGGGACGTTCCACGCCTACGCGCGTCAGAACCTGGGGTACTACTATGGCCGCCCGATCCTGCGGCGGCAGTTCAAGCGCCTCGACGCCGGCATCGCCGTCTCCGAGCCGGCCCGGGCCTTCGTGGCGCGGTACTTCCCCGGTGACTACACCGTGATCCCCAATGGCATCGACCCCCAGCGGTTCCGCCCCGACGTTCCGCCCGCGGTCGGGATCCTCCACGCCAAGCGCAAGACGATCCTCTTCGTGGGGCGGCTGGAGGAGCGCAAGGGGCTGTCCACCCTGCTCGACGCGTACCAACTGCTGCGCCAGGTCCGGGCTGACTGCCAGCTGGTGGTGGTGGGGGATGGGGCGCTGCGTCGCGGCTACGAACGCCGGGTGGAGGAGGAGGGCATCCCCGATGTGCGCTTCTGCGGCTTCATCCCCGAGCAGGAGAAGCCCGGCTACTTCACCGCCGCCGACATCTACTGCGCCCCCAACACCGGCAAGGAGTCCTTTGGGGTGATCCTGCTGGAGGCGATGGCCAGCGGCAAACCGGTGGTGGCGACAGCCATCGACGGTTTCCGGCAGGTCCTGACCGACGGGCGCGAGGGGCTGCTGGTGCCCCCGGGAGACGATGGGGCGATGGCCACCGCCCTGGCCCACCTGCTCGACCACTCCCAGCAGCGCCTGCTCATGGGCCGGGCGGGGCGCGCGGCGGCGGTGGGATATTCCTGGTCGCTGGTGGCCGATCGAGTCCTCGCGGTTTATCAGGCAGCGCTCACGAGGCGCTCGAGTTCCGAGGTGAGTTCACTTGTTCAGCAGACTGCTACAGGCCTCCGTTAGGGCCGGCGCGCAGCGCTTCGCCGCCGCTGTCCGGCTGGGCCGGGTCAGCCCCAACCTGGTCACCATGCTGGGCCTGCTGATCACCTGCGTGGCGGCCTTCCTGATCGCACTGGGCGACTTGCTGCCGGCCGGGTTGGTGCTGCTGGTGGCGGGATCCTTCGACATTCTGGACGGGGCGGTGGCGCGGGCCTCGGGCCGTCTCCACCGCTACGGCGCCTTCCTGGACAGCACCGCCGACCGCTATGGCGAGGGCGCCGTGTACATCGGCCTGCTCTACTTCTTCCTGGTTCGGGAGCACCGCGATCTGGAGGTCTTCCTGATCGTGGCGGCGCTTCTGGGCTCGCTGCTGGTCAGCTACGTGCGGGCGCGCGCCCAGTCGCTCGGCTACACCTGCGATGGGGGCTGGTTCGCGAGACCGGAGCGGGTGGTGGTCACCGCCCTGGGCCTGCTGGTGAACCAGATGACGATCGTGCTGTGGATCCTGGCGGTGCTGACCAACTTCACCGCCCTCCAGCGGATCTTCGCCGTCTGGTCGCAGTACCGGTCGGGGCTGCGGGGCGAGGTGAACGGGTCCGCCGGCGAGCCCGCGGGGGCGGCCCAGGCCGCCTCCAAGGCCAAGTCGAGCCGGGGCGCGGCGCCCACCTCGCCCGGGGCCGTCTGACCCAGCCGGCGGACTTCTCGCCCCGGCCTCCGAGAGGATTCACCGGGGCTCGGCAAGCGCTTCCCCCCTGGGGCCGACCGTGCCCCAGGCCTAGCATCAGGTTGAAGTCCAGGTGGTGATCTGGAGTCCCCCAAGTGGCCCGGGGTATCGTGAGCGGGGTCACCGGTTGGCGTGATCGGTCAGGCGCGGGGCTCGACCGGGGGCCCCCGACGGTGGAGGGCATGGCGATGGCTGGATACGACTTTCAGGGCCGGGCCGCGATCGTCACCGGCGGTGGCTCCGGGATCGGACTGGCCTGCGCCCACGCTCTGGCCGCCGGAGGCGCTGCGGTGCTGGTGGCCGACATCGACGGCACCCGGGCCGACATGGCGGCCAGCCAGATCGCGGCCGCCGGCCAGGTCGCCAGGGCCTTCACGGTCGATGTGACCGATCCCGAGGCGGTGGCCCGCATGGTCGCCGCCGCCGCGGCCATGGGGCCGCTGCGGATCGCGGTCAACAACGCGGGCATCGGCGGAGAGCAGGCGCCGGTTGCGGACTACAGCGTGGCGGGCTGGCGCCGGATCATGGCGGTCAACCTGGACAGCGTCTTCTACTGCCTGCGAGCCGAGATCCCCGCCATGATCGCCGCCGGCGGCGGCTCGATCGTCAACATGGCCTCGATCCTGGGCAGCGTTGGCTTCGCCGGCTCCTCCGGCTACGTCACGGCCAAGCATGGGCTGATCGGCCTCACCAGGACCGCCGCTCTGGAGTACGCCCCCCAGGGGATTCGGGTCAACGCGGTGGGGCCGGGATTCATCGTGACCCCGTTGCTCGGCGACAATCTGGACCAGGCGACCATCGACTTCCTGAGCGCCAAGCATCCCCTCGGGCGCATGGGCCAGCCCCACGAGGTGGCCGCCCTGGTGGCCTTCCTGGCCAGCGACGACGCCTCCTTCGTGACCGGCAGCCACCACCTGGTCGACGGCGGCTACACCGCTCAATAGGGGCCGGGCGGGCGCCCCCTCGCCGCCGGCGGCCGAGGCTCAGCCCTGGCCGGCTCTCGGCCGCCGCCGCGCCGAAGCGGGGTCGTCTCGGACGCGTGATCAGGGTGGGCCCGGATCCCGCCCCGGCCAGGGCAGGTGCGAGCTGCCCCGGCGGAGCGGACACCGCAGGCTGAGCCGAGTCGAACTCCGATTCAGGCAGAGAACCACCTGGCTCCGGCCTGTGGATGGCGGAAGTGATGCTTCGCGATCTCAATTTTGCCGAGGAACAGGTGGCTCCACCCGGCGCGCTCGAGGAATTCCCCCATGCCGTTGACACAGCACACAAGCAGGACTAGCATCTACCCGGGCCTCTTGGGGGAGGGCACTTGCGCCGGAGCCGCTGGCTCCCGGCAAGGGCGACCCCCAGGCAGCGCTTGTGGCACTTGTTTGGGTTAGGTGGAGGGACAACGACAGTGGCGACTGAGATCAAAGCGTTGCATGGGGAGGGGCGCTCCCCGTTCGGCCTGAGTGGGCTCTGGGGTGAGCTGCTGGCCGAGTTCATGGGCGTCCTGGTGCTCATCTCCTTCGGCGACGGCGTGGTGGCGATGGCGGTGGCGGCCCTGCCCGGCTCCGGACGCACCGGCGGACCCACCACGATCTTCGTGGGGGTCGGTGGCTGGCTGCTGATCACCTGGGGATGGGCCTTCGCGGTGGTGATGGCGATCTACGTGGCCGGCGGGGTCAGCGGGGCTCACATCAACCCGGCGGTGACTCTGGCTCTGGCGGTCAGGCGGCGTTTCCCCTGGAACAAGGTCTTTCCCTACGCCGCGGCCCAGGTGTTGGGCGGCTTCATCGGGGCGGAGTTCAT
>JAKAWF010000101.1 GCA_021817025.1 bacterium | reverse complement strand
ATCTTGATCGAGACTCGCACGATCTGTATGCGGCTGGACAGCAGCGGCAGCCACGGCAGCGGAAACGGGGATTGGTGCACGACCACGGTGCTCGCTCCCGGCAGCTGGGAGAGCAGGAAGGCCCGGGCGGCCCCCGGGCTCATGAAGGTGACCTTGCTCCGGTACGGCTGCAGGTCCACCCTGGGAGCCCAGTACCCGACCGCCGAAGAGCTCAGGGTCACGCTCCCTCCCGGGCCCGCGGCCACCACCTGGATGGCCCCGATCTTGGGACCCGCCAGCAGCGCCCCGTTGCTCGGGACCTTCGACTTCAGGTCCTGGAGGACCGCCGCCTTGGCCACCGTCGGGCTGTAGGCGGTGGCGGACGCGTTGACCGAGACCGTCAGCGTCTGGGCCTGGCCGGCCTGCCCGACCGTGGGCAGGGTGGGGTCGTTGACGGTGAGCTGAATGCCGTTGCCGCTGGAGTCCTGGGCAATCACGTTCGAGCCCGCCATCGCCTTCAGGGCCTGCTCCACCTTGGCGGTCAAGGTGGCCGCGATCTGCTGCTCCTGCTGCTGCGCCGAGGCCACGTCGGAACTGCTGAATGTGGTCTGGGTGGTCGAGTTCTGCCCACCCGACAGCGGCTGCGGGTTGGCCAGCGAGATGGTGAAGTTGCCGGTCACGCAGAACCCCGGCGAACTGACCGGGCTGAGGCAGGCGCTGGCCTGCTCGTTGGCGGGGGCCCAGAACCACTGCTCGCCCGCGCCCACATTGCCCTGGGTGCCCAGGCTGTTGGAGTCCGCCTGCACCGGCAGCGCCGGACTGGAGCTCTGAGCCGAAGCGCCGCCGTTGTTGGGGCAGGGCTGGATGGTGTAGGTACCGTTCTGCCCACTCGACGTGGCCGTGAAGCCCAGGTTTCCGTTGCCGCTCAGGTCCTGGAACGCAGGCGCCGTGGTGCCCGTGAACGTCAGCAGCAGATTGCCCGCCCCCAGCCCCCGGCCCCCGTTGTAGCAGAGGTACAGGTCGCCCGTGGCCGGGGTGGGCGGCAGGACCTGAGTGCCACTCGGGGTGACGGTGAAGGTCTGGGTCTGGGTCGGGGTGAGCAGCGCCTGGGTGGGGATGACATCCAGCACATTTGCTGTCTGGCTGCCGACGGTGCCCTGAATCGTCACGTTGTCAGTTAGCTGGTGAGCCTGCACCCCGACCAGCAGGGTGGCGGTCGGCAGCAGCAGCAGCACTGCCAGGAGTCCCACGATGAAGATCGCCGCGCCCGCCCCGATCGCCCAGTTGCGAGCTCCCCCGCTGGGCCAGTGGCCACCGAAGCGATGCCCTCCACCCGCTGCCGCCGGCTCGGCCGCCACCATGGCCGACGGCGACCTCCGCGCCAGGGTGGCGGGCTCGGCCGCTCTCCCGGCGGCGGCGGCCGTCGGCCGGACCTGGGCCGCGATCGCGACCGGCACCGCCGCGGCCGCCAGCTCCGCCGCGGTGGGCGCGGCCGTCATCGCCATCCCCTGCTCCAGGCGCGACACCGTGGGGAAGGTCGGGAACCCGGCCCGGATCGCCAGCGCCTGCACCTGGGGTTCGGCGGCAACGATCGCAACCCGTTTCTGGAAACCCCGGGTGTACTGCATCAGGAGCTGCGCGTCCAGCGGGGACCGCAGCACCCGGCCCCCAGAAGGCAGTACGAAGACCAGGTCCCGCTCCCCCTCAGCGCGCCGGATGCGGTCGACCAGATCGGTGATCTCGTCGGTCGGCTCGACGTA
The DNA here is from genome assembly GCA_021817025.1 of bacterium. Next base: position 9,015 of record JAKAWF010000101.1, on the reverse strand, counting down.
GAGCAGCTTCGACATGCGTCAGAGCGCCCCCGCCGCCCAGGCGGGGCGAGAGGCCGGCTCACCCCTGCGCAACTGCATCCCGGTCACCGCCGAATCAAACTGGTGACCCGCTGCACCATCTCCTCCCAGCTGGGGCTGGGAGGTGGGGGCGCCTCGATCTCCGCCGCCGCCTGGTAGGCGAGACCCATCGGGGTCACGTCGGCGGGACTGGTGAGCAGCCCGGTGGTGTCGTGGACGGAGGGCAGTTCATCCGGCTCCAGCCGCAGGAACTGCGGTGGCTGCAGGAACGGCAGATAGTCGGTCCAACGCAGGGCCGAGAGCTGCTCCATGATCTCCGGCAGGAGGGAACCGCCGCCACAGAGGCGAACCTGAGCCGGCAGGGGCTCGCCCTGGGCCAGCTCGTGGAGGACCAGGGCCACCCCCTGGGCGAGCACCTCCGCCGACTCCCCCATCGCCCGCCGCACCCGCGCCTGCTGATCCCCGCCCAGCAGCCCGGCCGCATGTCTCAGCTTCAGGCCCTCGGCGAGCGGCAGCGAAAGGTCCATGTCGTGGGCGAGCTTGCGGGTGAAGGCCCGGCCTCCCAGCTCGAACATTCGGGCCGACTCCAGCACTCCGCCCCTGACCAGGCTTACGGTGGTGGTCCGAGCTCCGATGTCAATGAAGATCCCCCCCCGCTCCATCACGTCGGGAGTGGAGGCGAGGCGCGCCACCGCATAGGGCTCGGCCACTGTCTCCAGCAGCTCCAGATCAAGCGCCTGCGCGATCTCCTCGATCGCCGCGATGTGGGCTTCGGTGGTGAAGGTGTCGAAGACCGTCAGCTCCAGCTTCTGGCCCTGGTACCGGAGCGGGTCCAGCACGGGTTGACCATCCACCAGCGCTGAAGTGATCGAGGAGTGGACCAGGCGCAACTGCTCACCACCGTAGGAGGCCTCCTCCTGGAGCCGTTCCTGGGCTTCCCGGAGACCCCGACGCTGGATCGACTCCACGTGGTCCGCCAGCTCCTGGCTGGAGATCCGCTCCTGGGCCCGCCCCCGCAGCTTGGCGCCACTGCTGCTGATCACCCGCACTCTGGTCCCGCCGATGCCGATCACCAGCCGGGTGGGGATGACCTCCGCCATGTCCTCGGCAGCCTCCAGGGCCACGTGGCACCCCTCCACCACCGACTCCAGATCGGGCGGCAGGGCGGGATCGAAATCGCCAGGGCCCTGTTCAGCCCGGCCGACTCCCAGCACGATGGCCCCGCCGGCCTCCTTCTTGACCACCAGCGCCTTGATCACCTGGGTGCCGATGTCCAAAGCCGTGACGTGGAACCGCTGCTGCCGACGGGCAGTGGCGGGCCGTGAGGGCGTCATGTCAACCTTCCTCCAGAGCGGTTCCCAGAATGGTACGCAGCGTGACCAGGGCCGCTCGATGAGCTTCCTCGGGGATAACTCCCTGGCCCAGCCGCTGGTTACCGCCGCCCCGGCCCCCGAGCTCCTGGCAAACAGCCTGCGCCATCGTACCGGCACTGAGCCCTCGGGCGGCCAGCGGCTCGGAGACCCTGATCAGGATCTGGCCCCCGGAGAGCACCAGGGCGCAGCCCTCAGGAGCCTGCTCCAGAAGCCGGTCGGCGTGCTGGCGGAGCTCCCGGCGCTCCATCGCGGCCGGAAGATCCTCCACCACCAGCGTGGTGCCCGCCACCGTCTCGACCCCGATCACGTCCTTGGCCGCGCCCAGCTCCCGGCTGCGGCGGAGCTCTCTTTCCAGTCCGCGCACCCGCTCCTGGAGATGCCTGACCCTGACGACCACCTCCGCGGCGGGGCTGCGGACTGCCGCCGAGAGCTCGGAGAGCTGGCGGCGCTGCACCCCCCACCAGCCCTCGGCGGCCGCCCCCGCCAGCAGCTCGATGCGCCTCAGCCCCTGGCCCACGCTGCGGGACCCAGTCAGCACCACGGCACCGATCTCCCCCGACCTGGCCACATGGGTGCCCCCGCAGAGCTCGCGCGAGAAGTCGCCGAAGCCGACCACGCGGACCAGGTCGCCGTAGGTCTCGTCGGGTAGCTCCAGCGCACCCGAGCCGCGGGCTGCCTCGATCGGCAACAGCTCCACCCGGCGGGGGAGATCACGGCGCACCTGCTGGTTGACCAGGCCCTCGACCTCAGCCAGCTGCAGGTCGGTGAGGGGAGCCGACCAGCTGAAGTCGAAGGTGGCGTGGTCAGACGCGACCAGGGAGCCGCGCTGCACCACGCCCTCGCCCAGAACCTCGCGCAGAGTCCGATTGAGCAGGTGAGTGGCCGAGTGATGGGCGGCGCAGCCGCGGCGGTGCACCGGGTCGACCCGGGCGGTGACCGTCTGCCCGAAGACCAGTTCTCCTACCTCCACCCGACAGACCTGCAGGCTCGACCCCGAATCCAAAGGTCTCGAATCCAACACCTCAGCCCGGCCGCCATCCCAGGTGAGCTGGCCCCGGTCGCCGAGCTGGCCTCCGCCCTCGACGTAGAAGGGGTTCTCCGCGAGCACAACCTCGGCCAGCTCGCCCGCGCCGACCCCGGGCACGATGACCCCGCCCTGCAGCACCGCCGCGACCGAGGTGCCCACCTCCAACTCGTCGTAGCCGACGAAGCGGCTCTCGGGCAGGCTCACCCTGGCGACTCCCGCCGCCACCCCGGCCCGGCTGGTCCTGGCCCGCTCCCGCTGTTCCTCCAGCAGCTCCAGGAAGCGCTCCCGGTCGACGCCCAGCCCGCGGGCGGCGGCCAGGTCCTGGGTCAGCTCGTAGGGGAACCCGAAGGTGTCGTGAAGGCGGAAGGCGTCGTCGCCCGAGATCCGGCCCGACCGGGCCCGCCCGGCGATGGCGTCGAACTGTCCTGCCCCCCGCTCGACTGCCTCCTGGAACCGGGCCGACTCCTGCTCCAGGGCTGCCCGGATAAAGGGCAGGGAGGACTCCATCTCGGGGTACTGTCCGCCGAGAATCCGCACCACCACCTCCGCCGCCGGCACCAACCCGCCCGCAACGCCCAGTGAGAGCGCGCTGACCAGGGCCCGGCGCACGATCCGGCGGAGCACGTAGCCCCGCCCTTCGTTCGTGGGCAGGACGCCATCCGCGAGCAGAGCACAGGCGCCCCTGGTGTGGTCGGCCAGGATCCGCAGATGACGCAGGCGCTGGGCGTCCGAGATCGACTCGGCTGGCCGCGAGCGCTCGACAAAGTCGGCGATGATGGGCGCGAAGAGGTCGGTCGCAAAAATCGAGTCGACCTCCTGCAGCACCATCGCGATCCGCTCCAGCCCCATCCCGGTGTCGACCCCCGGATGCTGCAGAGGGGCGCTGGTGCCGTCATCAAAGCGCTCGGAGTCCATGAAGACCAGATTCCAGATCTCCAGGTACCGGCTGCCCGTGCCCGGCCTCTCCTCAGGGCCGGTCTCGAACGCGGCGCCGAGGTCGTAGTAGATCTCGCTGTCCACCCCAAACGGCCCGGTCGGCCCGGCCTGCCAGACGTTGTCCTCCAGGCGGGAAATCCTGCTTTGGGGGATGCCGGCCACCCGCTCCCAGAGGGAGCTCGACTCGAGGTCGGCAGGATGAACGCTCGGATGCAGGCGCTCCGGATCCAGGCCGAAGTCCCGGGTGAGGAGCTCGAAGGCATAGCCGATCGCTTCCGCCTTGAAGTACGCTCCGAAGCTGAAGTTGCCCAGCATCTCGAAGAAGGTGTCGTGGCGCGGGCTGCTGCCAACCTCGTCGATATCCACCATCCGGAACGACTTCTGACAGGAGGTCAGCCGATCCCTGGGAGGCGGCCGCCAGCCCAGAAAGTAGGGCTTGAACGGGACCATTCCCGCGCTCACCAAGAGCAGGCTGGGATCGTCTCTCGGGACCAGCGGGGCGCTGGGCACCAGGAGGTGCCCATGCTGCTGGAAGTAGTCCAGGAAGTGCGCGCGAATCTGATCACTTAGCAATTTGAAGGTGGTCCCCAGAGGTCGGCCGGATTCTACCAGCCAATTCTGGGGCCGCCGGATTCCTCAGATCTACTCGGGAAGGTCGCGCTTGAGCTGAGCCAGCGCCGCGCGCTGGAGCCGGCTGACGTGCATCTGGCTGATCCCCAGGCGGCGAGCGACCTCGGTCTGGGGCAGCTCCTCGACGAAGCGCAGGGTCATGATCTCGCGCTCCCTGGGAGTGAGGTGGCGCATCGCCGCCGAGAGCATGTTCTGGAGCTCGATCCGACCCAGGTTCTCGTCCTCCATCCCCAGCCGGTCGCCCATCTCCCCGTTCTGGTCCTGGCCCGGGGCCGGGGCGTCGAGGGAGACAGCCCGGTGGGCGGGACCGGCCTCCAGGGCCGCCAGCACCTCGTCCGGCTCCAACCCCAACTCCTGGGCAATCTCGGGCACGGTCGGCCCGCGCCCCAGCTTCTGGCTCAACTCCTGCTGGACCCGCATCACCCGGCTGTAGGTCTCCTGGAGCCGCCGCGGCACCCGGACGGCCCAGCTCTTGTCCCGAAAGTAGCGCTTGATCTCGCCCAGGATGGTGGGGGTGGCGAAGGTGGTGAACTCCAGGCCCATGTCCGGCTCGAAGCGGTCGATGGCCGCGATCAGGCCCAGGTAGCCGACCTGCTCCAGATCTTCTAGCGGCTCCCCCCGCCCGGCGAACCGGCGGGCCAAAGAGCGCACCAGCGCCGTGTACTGACCCACCAGCTGCTCGCGCACGGCGGGATCACGACTGTGCCGATAGGCCTGGAAGAGCTGGCGCTGCAGCTCCCGATCAAACCTGGTGGGACTCGGGGTGGGTCGGAACCCCGCCTCGGTCACCGCCAGCGGTACTTGGCCAGACGGACGTGCATCAGCCCGCTCCCCACCGCCTGGAAGTCGACGTCGTCGGCGAAGCAGCGCAGCATCTGGATCGCCAGATCGAGCGCCTCCCGCTCGGCCACCGGGCTGGCCTCCCCAGCCGACACCGGCCTTCCCGTCGACTCCGACCGGCCCGTCAGCAAGCGCACGTCGACCCGCAGCGCGTCCTCCTGGACCTTGAACGAGATCCGCACCTTGGCGTCGGCGAAACCCGACATCGCGGCCGCATTGATGGTGCGCTCGCAGGCCTCGGCGATGGCGATGTTGAGCTCGTCGAGGGCCTCCACGCCCAGGCCCGCGACGCTGGCCATGCCGGCGGCCACCCGCTTGGCGACGACGATGTACTGCGGATCGGCCGGGATGCGCAGCTCGGTCTGGGCGGGATTGGCTGAACTCATCATGGGACTGCATGCCCCCCCGGGGTCGAATTCAAACCCCCACCGGCACCGGAAATTGGGGGCGGAGCACCCGCCGACCCGGCTCCGATCCCTGAAAACCCAGGTGGGTGCGCCTCACGCAGCTTTCCACTTCCTCTCCAGGAGGCTCGTGGGCCGCCCACTATGTCGGCGCTCCCGAAACACTCATCACTAGGGTCGGGCGCTGGTAAACGGCGGGGCCCCGGACCCCGCGCCAACCGTATCACGCGGGGGCGCCCGGGCCGGGCGCCGCGGCCCTGGGAGCCAGGCGGAGCCCCACCTCGGCCAGCTGCTCAGGGGCGACCGGGGTCGGCGACCCGGTCATGGGATCGGCACCGGTCTGCGTCTTGGGGAAGGCGATCACCTCCCTGATCGAACTCTCGCCCACCCCCAACATCACCATCCGGTCGATACCGGCGGCAAAGCCTCCGTGCGGAGGTGGCCCGTAGCGAAACGCCGTCAGCAGGAATCCGAACTTGCTGTCGGCCTCCTCCGGGGTCAGGCCCAGGGCCTCGAAGATCGCCGCCTGCTGCTCCGGCCTGGTGATCCTGAGCGAGCCGCTGCCGAGCTCCACCCCGTTGCAGACGATGTCGTAGGCACGCGAGCGCACCCGCTCCGGCGCCGTCTTCACCAAGGGCCAGTCGTCGGGATGGGGCTGGGTGAATGGATGGTGGACGGCCTTGACCCGGCCGCTGACGGGATCCTTCTCGAAGAGTGGGAACTCGGTCACCCATAGGAAGTCGAATCGACCCTCCGGGACCCAGGCGAAGCGGCGCGCCGCGTGCAGCCGCACCGCCCCCAACGCGGTCACCGCCACCCCCGCGGCGCCGGCGGTGAAGCAGACGCAGTCGCCGTCGACCACGCCCAGCTGCGCGGTCAGGCGCGCCTGCTCCGGCTCGGACAGGAACTTGGCGATGGAGCCCTCGTAAGCTCCCTGGCGACGCCAGAGGTAGGCCAGTCCCTGGGCCCCGTAGGCGCGGGCCACCTGCAACCAGTCCCCCTCCAACTCCCCTCGGGTGAGCTCAGCTCCTCCGGGGACTCGGAGTGCCTCCACCACACCCCCGGAGGCGATCGCGCCGGCGAATACCCGGAACTGCGAGTGCTCGAAGATCGAGGAGACGTCGGTCAGCTCGTGGCCGAAGCGGGTGTCGGGCTTGTCGGAGCCGTAGCGCCGCATCGCCTCCTCATACGGCAGCCGCGGCCAGGGAGTCGGCAAGGGCATCCCGAAGGCCGCCTCCCAGGCCCTGGAGATCATGGTCTCCAGAACCAGGAAGATGTCCTCCTCGTCCACGAAGGACATCTCCAGGTCCAGCTGGGTGAACTCGAACTGGCGGTCGGCCCGGAGGTCCTCGTCCCGCCAACAACGGGCAATTTGCAGGTAACGATCGAAGCCGCCCACCATCGACAGCTGCTTGTAGAGCTGCGGGGACTGGGGCAGGGCCCAGACGTGTCCCGGCCAGAGCCGACTAGGCACGATGAAGTCGCGAGCTCCCTCCGGGGTGCTGGGGATCATGGTCGGAGTCTCGATCTCGGTGAACCCCAGCTCGTCGCCGACGTCGCGGAGGGTCTTCACGAACCGGTGGCGGGCCCGCAGGTTGTGCTGCATCCGGGGCCGCCTCAAGTCGAGGTAGCGGTACTGGAGCCGCACCCGCTCCTCGGCCAGGGTCTCGTCGGCCACCCCCATCGGCATCGCCTCCGCCTGGGCCAGCACCTCGCAGCCGTCCACGGTCACCTCGACCTCCCCGGTGGGGAGATCGAGGTTCTCGTTGCCAGCGGGACGGCGCCCGACCGTGCCCTCCACCCGCAGCACCCACTCCAGCCGGGCCTTCTCGGCCACCCTCTGAGCGGTGCCGGAGCGAGCGGGGTTGAACACCAGCTGGACCAGACCGGTGTGGTCGCGCAAGTCGATGAAGGTGAGTCCGCCGTGGTCCCGACGGTGGTTTACCCAGCCCGCCAGCACCACCCGTTGGCCCTCATCGGCGCTGGTCACCGTGCCACACATCCGTCTGCCTTTCAATCCACCTCTCCTTCGATCACTGCCCGCCCGAGGCGATGGCACCGACCCGACTCTCCAGTTCCGTCTGGGGAATCTCGGCCTGATACCCGTCCCCGAGCCTGCGCACGGTCGCGGTCCCCGCCGCCAACTCGCCCTCCCCCAGGATCACGACCAGCTCCCCCCCGGAACGCTCCGCCCCCCGCATCTTGGCCTTCAGGCTGCGCCGCCCGGCGTCGCAGACGACACCGTGTCCGGCCGCCCGCAGGCGGCCGGAGAGTTCGATCACCGCGGCTGTCGCAGCCGCCTGAGCGGCCAGCACGTGGACCGCGGGCGGGTGGGGCCGGGCCCCCTCTGGCGCCAGCATCACCACTCGCTCCAGCCCGGCTGCGAAGCCCACCCCGGGAGCGGGTGGATAACCCACCAGCTCCGAGAGCCCGTCGTACCGGCCACCTCCGAACAGGGAGTTCTGGGCACCGTGGAGATCCTCGTGCCAGACCTCGAACGTCGTGCGCACGTAGTAGTCCAGCCCCCGCACCAGCCTGGGGTTGAGGGCGAACGGGACCTGGTAGGCATCGAGCGCCCGCAGCACCCGCTCAAAGGCCTCGTGACAGCCCGAGCAGAGGAAGTCGGCGGTCCGGGGAGCGGCGGCGAGGAGCTCCTCGCTGTCGAGCTCCTTGCTGTCCAGAATGCGCAAGGGATTGCGGCGCAGCCTCTCCTGATCGAGCTCGGGAAGTTGCGCCAGATGGGGCTCGAAGTGCTTCAGGAGCGCCTCCCGGTAGCGAGGGCGGCACTCGGCGTCACCGATGCTGTTCAGCTGCAAGCTGGTGCCCTGGATCCCCAGGGCGCCCAACCAGCGCCACGCCAGCGCGACAACCTCGGCGTCCAGCTCCGGCTCGGTGTCCCCCAGCACCTCCACCCCGAACTGATGGAACTGGCGGTAGCGCCCCCGGCCGGGGCGGTCGTAGCGGAACATCGGGCCGGCGTAGCTGAGGCGGACCGGGAGCGGGGCCTGGCGCAGCTCCGACTCCCCAAATGCCCTGACCGTGGGAGCGGTGCCCTCGGGCCGCAGCGTGAGCGACCTGCCGCCCCGGTCGGAGAACGTGTACATCTCGCGACGGACCACATCCGTGGTGTCGCCGACTCCCCGCACGAAGAGCTCGGTGGCCTCGAAGATGGGCGTCTCGAGGCGCTGGTACCCGTACTCGCCGGCGATCTTCATGCCCACCGCCACCGCCCGCTCCAGCGCCGCCAAGCGGTCCGGCAACAGGTCGTCCGTGCCGCGCGGCCGTGAGATGCCAGCCATTCAGCTGGCAGTTTAAGCGAGCGCCCGGAGCGGCCCCCGCCACCGCCCTGCCCCACCGCCGGGAATCAGCCCACCTCGCGCATCACCTGCTGAACGTCGCGGACCCCCTCCAGCCGCTCCAGCAGCCGGCTGAGCTCGGTCAGGCTGCTCACCTCGACGACAGTTGAGATCACGGCCGTGTGGCCACCCTCCACCTCCACCGCCGCTCCGCTGAGATTCACCTTGCTCTCCGCGATCGCGGTGGCAACATCGCGGAGCAGACCGGTGCGGTCCCGGCCCTCGATCCTGAGCCGCACCGGGTAGACCTGGCGGCTGTCCGCGTCCCATTCGACCTCCACGATCCGGCGCGGGTCCCCGGCGTGCCGGATGTTGACGCACTCGTCGCGATGAACGGTCACGCCTCGGCCCCGGGTCACATAGCCGCGGATCGGCTCCCCTGGAACCGGCTTGCAGCACCGGGCGATGTTGGTCAGCAGGTCGCCCAAGCC